>CAZXDE010000024.1:0-2384 GCA_964639515.1 uncultured Thermodesulfovibrio sp. | reverse complement strand
TTGGGACAGGAGGTTTTTTGTGATTGACCGCGATATATTGAGCAAGGCAATTAAAGTTGCACTGAAGCATGGAGGAGATTACGCCGATGTCTTTGTTGAATCAAAGAGGTCTTTATCCGTACAACTCGAGGATGGCAAGATCGAGAAGCTCCTGAAAGGAACAGATGCAGGGGTTGGAATAAGGGTTATATTTCAGGGAAAATCCGCTTACGGATATACAAATGAATTCAGTCAACGGGCAATACTTGAACTGGCGGAAACAGTAAGCAAGGCATCAAAAGGCCCTGCACCGCAGAAGACAATTGACCTCAGAAGCATCAGCCCCGCAGTTGACTTTGTTATAAAAATACCGCCCGAGGAGGTAGAGTCCCGGGAAAAGATAAACATGCTGAAAGACGCTGACCAGGTAGCAAGGGCATACAATCAGAGCATCAAGCAGGTACTGGTGGTTTACAGGGAATCGGTTCAGACAGTCAGGATAGCAACATCCGACGGGGTTATGGCAGATGACAGGAGAGTGCATACGCTTGCCCTTGTCCAGGTAATTGCTGCTGAAGACGGTACAATCCAGACGGGTTATGAGCCTGTGGGCGGACATATAGGATTTGAGCTGTTTGATGAGCATCCGCTGAATGTCATCTCTGAAAAGGCAGCCGGCAGGGCTGTTATGATGCTGAAGGCCAGGAGGGCACCTGCCGGCCGTATGCCCGTGGTTATTGCCTCTGAAGCGGGCGGCACAATGATTCATGAAGCGATAGGACATGGCCTTGAGGCAGACCTTGCCGGTCAGGGTCTCTCTGTTTATTCAGAAAAACTGGGCCAGGATGTGGCATCCAGCCTGATAACGGTAGTTGACGATGCAACCCTGCCCAACAGGAGAGGCTCATTCAGATTCGATGACGAAGCAACCCCCTCGCAAAGGACGGTTCTCGTGGACAGGGGAGTGCTTGTAGCTTATATGTATGACAGGCTGAATGCCTTGAAGGCGGGAAAGAGGTCAACAGGTAACGGCAGGCGGGAGTCTTACCAGCACAGGCCGATACCCCGCATGAGCAATACATTTATTACGCCCGGCTCAGACTCTCCGGAGGAGATTGTCAGGTCTGTGCAGCAGGGACTCCTTGTAAAGAAGATGGGGGGAGGCCAGGTAAACACCGTCACCGGGGATTTTGTTTTTGAGGTTCAGGAGGGGTACATCATAAAGGACGGACTCGTCGGAGAACCTGTAAGGGGGGCTACCCTGACAGGTAACGGACCGCAGATACTTAAATCCATGGATATGGTCGCTTCCGACCTCGGGTTTGCCATTGGAACCTGCGGCAAGGATGCACAGGGAGTCCCTGTCTCTGATGCCATGCCTACAGTAAGGATTCCGGAAATAGTAGTCGGCGGAGAGGTAACATGAGGTAACATAAGGATTAAGGGATTAAAGGGTTAAGTCAAAATACATAAGGATGTCAGTGCCCTTACGTAATCCATATTTAAGTATTACTGTGTAGAAAATACCACATTTATGTAGCCACTCTGCAAAGATTGTCTCAAGACTTTGTTGCCTGTCAAAGCATTTTTCTTGGCACTATTCTTGCTACAATTAAATTCTTAATAATTATGCGACTACAGAGAACGATAAAAAAGAGAGCAACATTTGAGGGGATAGGACTTCACACAGGGCGTGTTACAAAGATCACTCTCAAACCGGCTCCGCGTGACGCGGGAATCGTATTTATAAGAACCGACCGCAGGACCATCATAAAGGCCCACATCGGTTCAGTCGTGGACACGGCCTTTGCAACCACAATAGGATATAACGGTACACGGATAAAGACCATTGAACACCTGCTTTCAACGCTCTCGGGTATAGGCATTGATAACATTATCATTGAGGTCAACGGCCCGGAGATTCCCATCCTTGATGGAAGCTCTACTGAACTCGTCAATGTAATTCTGAAGGCCGGAATCTCGAAGCAGGACAGGAAACGCTCCTTTATCCGCATCACAAAGCCAATTACGCTCAATGACGGCCATACGGAAGTCACGGCAATTCCATACAACGGCAGGCGACTGACTTACAGCATCCATTTCAAACACCACTCATTCGGCACTCAGAATCTGAGTCTCGACCTCGATGAAGAGGTATTTATCAGGGACATAGCCCCGGCCCGGACCTTTGGTTTTCTTAAAAATGTGGAGATGCTCAGGGCTAACGGTCTTGCAAAGGGTGGCTCATTTGACAATGCAATAGTTATAGGTGATCACGGGATACTCAATGAAACAGGATTGAGGTTTGATGATGAATTTGTCAGGCATAAAATACTCGACCTGATAGGAGACCTCTCTCTTATCGGTTATCCCATTCATGGACACATAATAGCTGACAGGGCCGG
>CAZXDE010000023.1:14037-16780 GCA_964639515.1 uncultured Thermodesulfovibrio sp. | reverse complement strand
CCGGAGCCGCTTTTGCCTCTTCGACCCTGGATGTTACAGTAGCGACTACGACTACGCAATAGTGATGAGGAGGGTTTTAATAATGCGCAAGAATATGTCCGGCAAGTTAGCTGTTAATTTCTTTATGATTATTCTGGTTGTGGCCTTATCTTCCTGTGGCTCTAAAAGCAGCAGTCTTCCCCCGAGTTTGTCCGGGACGGGTACTGATACCGGAACGGGTACAACTGTAGTTGTTGGTACAGTATCAGTTACTGCAACGCCGGCATCCGTAACGGTTGGAGGGTCATCGAGCATAGAAGCCACTGTCCTGGACAGCAACGGTGTTAATGTGCCCGATGGAACCGTGGTGAGCTTTTCTCTCAGCGATTCTTTACTTGGTGCAATAAACCCGCAAGCAAACACTTATAACGGAGTGGCAACTGCAACCTTTAAGGCAGGTCTGACAACTGCAGGCACGGTAACCATAACCGCAACAGCGGGGAGTGTGAGCAGCACGGGGTCTGTCAGTATTACGGGTGCCGATGCAGGAAGTATTGAGTTTTCCTCAGCCTCTCCACAGGTTATAGGTATAAAAGGCACAGGTCAGGTAGAGACATCAACCATAACATTCCTTGTAAGGGATGTAAATGGTAATCCTGTGATAGACGGTACATCAGTGACATTTGTAATGACCGGGCTCTATGGAGGCGAGTATCTGGAGCCAAAATCTACCCCTACTACGAACGGTGAGGCCGTTACCTACCTTCACAGTGGCTATGTGGCTGGGCCTGTCATGATAAAGGTCTCAGTGGATGTAAATGGTAAAATTTTATCGTCATCGTCTGCTCCGATATCCATTGGGGGCGGGGTGCCAACTGCCAGGAGCTTTACCCTCTCTCCTAAGGTCTTTAATCTTCCGTGTCTCAATATTGCAAACTGTCAGGTGCCCATTTCCGCCTTTATAGCAGACAGGTTTGGCAACTACAATGTTCTGGAAGGGACTTCTGTCTCCTTCTATACAGAGGCAGGGGCCATAGACAGAAATGTAAACGTTGACTCCATAGGTGCTGGCACGGTAATCTTCAGGACCCAGAACCCCATGCCTGCAGATGTACTTCCAGATGCCTATGAGACAGCGCTACAGAATACTTGGGGGATAAGCACATCAAACAACCCTCGTGATGGATGGGTCACTATCCTTGCAACGGTCATGGGTGAAGAGAGCTTTGAGGATGCTAATGCAAACGGTATTTTCGATGCAGGAGAGAAATTTACAGACATAGGAGAGCCGTTTATAGATTTAAATGACGATGGATGCAGAAATGACGGATCGACAGCAACATGTTATGATCCAGTGACAAAGAAACCATATACAAAGTCCAGTACAGACCCTCTTGAGCTGTACATAGATGCAAACGACAATGGTCAGTACGATGGCCCTAACGGCTGCTGGGATGGCCCGGATGCTAATCCTGCCTATTCATGTGGGAATAGGGAAATGGGCAGAATGATATTTCAATGGACTAAAGTTGTGCTTACAGGGGAACCTGTTAACATTAAGGTGAACCCTACGACATTTACTATAATTAACGGAGGCTCGGAAACCTTTAATGTCATAGTTGGTGATAAGAACCTGAACACACCTTCACCAGGGACGACCATTAGTGTCAGTTCAGATGGTGGGACATTAACTATCAATAATCTGTCAAGCCCTGTAGCAGACAAGTTGACCGAATCCCCTGTAATGTTCAGTTTTACCCTTGCAGACAGCGATGCCAATGTTACTACTAATCCTCCAGAAAATGTCAGGGCTGTTGTTGAAGTAGAGTGGGAGGGTGTTACATATTCTATAGTTATACCAGGCACCATAAACTGAGCATCTTTAGTGAATCAGGAGGCTGATTGAACTAATGCGTTGAGCCATAAGCTGCCCTTGCAGTAGTAGTAAAATTTGCTGTTAAGTTATCTAAGGAAGGGACGCTTCCCATCAAGGGGAAGCGTCCCTTTTTATCGGCCGGTTTAATCGAATCTTCTATACTGTAATAACCGACCCGTTATGTAGTTCAGTACAATTACTTCTCACCAGCCCAATACAGACTTTCCTGCTCCTTACACACCCCCTGCCCCCTCTTTTTAGAGGGGAGTTCGCACTCCTTGTTTTTTCAAGACTGTTCTTTACCTGCCTGCTCTCTGCTCCTTACCTATTTCCGTTTTTTCCCGGCGAGGCCGAAATTGTCAAGAATTTTCCCCTCTATCAAGAGGGGTGCAGGGGTGTGTATGCCTTTTCCCTTGCCCCACACCTTCTACACCCCGGCATCAATTCAGAGAGGCATGTTCGTTCGCAAAATGAACCACGTATCCGGTTGGGAACGCTGTTTTTATCTGCCGGTTTAATAATATTGCAGTTGGCCGGCTTAAGGACTGCCGGAATGACAGATAAGGAAATTGAGTTTATACACAGACTCTAATTACACCCGGAAGATTTATTATCTTTATTTACTGGATTTTACGGTTAACATTTAGACCCGGATTAGGTTACTATATGTAATGATTAGACATACGTTTTCAGTTCTTGACGGTGTGGGTGAGCGGCTGGAGAGGAAGCTCTGGAGCGAGGGGGTTCTGACGTGGGATGACTTTGTCAGGGAAGACCCGGTCCCGTTTATCTCCAGGCAGAAGAGTACGGTCATGAAAGAGACAATCCTGTACTTTTCCGAAGAGCTCAACCGGAGCAATCCCGAACCGTTCAAATCCTTTCTGAGAC
>CAZXDE010000023.1:0-13937 GCA_964639515.1 uncultured Thermodesulfovibrio sp. | reverse complement strand
CTGAAAAAACTGGAGGTTTCCTCCGGGCTTTCAAGGGCGGAAGATGTGAAGGGAATGAACGGCTACGATGCGGTCCTTTTATGGCGGCGGTGGTTGAGAGGTGATTCCCGTGCCCTTGAACTTCTTCTTCAGTACAACAGGGAGGATACTGTGAATCTTTTACCCCTGGCTGAGAGGATTTATAAACTGCTCAGGGCATCCACCGGTATAGAGGAGTTTCTGAATGGAAACGGGTCTTCTTGAGGGGTTTCTGACGTATCTGTCTGTGGAGAGGGGCAGGGCTGCAAATACCGTCATCTCATATGAGCGTGATTTGAGGAAGTTCAGCGTTTTTTTGCAGAACGAGGCCAAGGGACTTATCACTTTTGAGAAGGGCGAAATCATCAACTTTATCGGCCTTTTAAGGAATGAGGATTATACCTCTGCCTCGATTGCAAGGATGCTCTCTGCAATAAGGAGCTTCTGCAGGTATCTAATCCTTGAAAAATTGAGAAGAGAGGACCCTTCGGAAAATCTGCAGACCCCTGCGAGGTGGGAGAGGCTTCCAAAGGCAATTTCCGTTGATGATGTGCTCAGGCTTCTTGAGGCAGTAGAAGGCGGAGGCCTTGCACTCAGAGACCTTGCCATGCTCGAGCTCATGTACGCATCCGGTCTCCGTGTGAGTGAGCTTGTTCATCTCAGGGTAGAGGATGTAAACCTCGATGCCGGTTTTGTGAGGGTGATCGGAAAGGGTTCCAGGGAGAGGGTAGTGCCGGTGAGTGAGCGGACGATTGGAAATGTCCGTAAATATATAAAGCAGTTAAGGTCGAGTCTGCTGAAGGGTAAGGAGTCTCCCTATTTATTTATATCTCTGAGGGGGTCGGCGCTTACCCGCCAGAGGTTCTGGCAGACAATCAAGGAATACGGAAGACGGGTAGGGATAAAGGTTTCTCCCCATGTTATCCGTCACTCTTTTGCAACACATCTCCTTGAAGGCGGGGCTGATCTGCGTTCTATACAGAAAATGCTTGGACATTCGGATATTTCCACAACACAGGTTTATACAAAGGTTACATCCGACAGGCTTAAAAAGGCATATGAAAAATATCATCCCAGGGCATAGAACGATCTATAACAAAAGGAGGGGAACATGGTAAAGTCTCTGACAGTGGACGACCTGTACAGGCAATGTGATACTAAACTCTTCAGGTTTAAGACAACAGATGAACTTCCCCCGTTTGAAGGCACGATTGGACAGGACCGTGCTCTGAGCGCTATTGATTTTGGTCTCAGCCTTGAGAGCAAAGGGTTTAATATCTATGTGCTCGGTGAGGGTGGGACGGGAAAGTCATCTACAATCAGGACCCTCTTATCCAGGAAAGCCGAGGGAGAGCCCGTTCCACCTGACTGGTGTTATGTTTATAATTTTAAAGAACCTGACAGCCCTCTTGCCATATCCCTTGACCCGGGACGGGGAATTGAATTTCAAAAGGACATGTCGGAACTCATAAACACTCTCAAGGTGGAAATCCCGGGAGTCTTCGAATCAAAGGAGTATGACAAGCAGAGGGGCCGTATATTTGAAGAGTTTCAGAAGAGACGGAAAGAGCTTTTTTCGAGCCTTGAGCAAGAGGCGGAGTCAAAAGGATTCACTATAAAGAGGACCGTGGGAGGTTTTTTAATCGTTCCCGTCAAAAAGAACGGAGAGCCACTTACCGAGGAGGAGTTCAACTCCCTTGATGAAGCGACAAGGAGGAAGATAGAAGAGATCGGCAAACTGCTTCAGGAAAAACTTGATGATCTGGTAAGGACCTTGAGGGAAGGTGAAAAGCTCGTTAAGGAACTTCTCAGGAGGCTTGAAAGAGAGGCTGCTATATCCGTGCTCGGCCACCTGATAGATGATTTAAAAGAGAAGTGCAAGGGTAATGAAAAGATTATCGTCTATCTCGATGCTGTGAAGGAGGATATACTTGATAACCTTGATGGTTTTAAGTCGCCTTCAGAAGAGGCAGCTCCACCTCCGCTTCCGTTTATGAAGGTGCCGAAACAGGAGCCGAATTTTACAAAGTATTCAGTAAATGCAATTGTTAACAACGGTGCCCGGAAGGGTGCTCCGTGTGTATTTGAGAGCAATCCTACATATTATAATCTCTTTGGCCGTATTGAACACAAATTCCAGTATGGTGTGGCTGTGACCGATTTCTCGATGATCAAGGCCGGCTCTCTTCACAAGGCCAACGGGGGTTACCTGGTAATAAATGCCCTGGACCTTTTGAGAAACCTTTTCTCCTATGATGCCATGAAGAGGGCGATAAGGAACCGTGAGTTGAAGATCGAGGATATCTGGGAGCAGTACCGTCTCATAACAACGGCGATGTTAAAACCGGAGCCTGTTCCACTTGATGTGAAGGTTGTGCTGATAGGTAATCCGTATATTTATTACATGCTTTACAATCTTGACGAGGAATACAGGGAACTGTTCAAGGTGAAGGCGGATTTCGACAACCGGATGGACCGGACAGGGGAGAACATACTTAAGTACGCAACCTTTGTTGCAACCAAGTCGAAGGATGAATCACTCATGTCCTTTGACCCTTCCGGAGTGGCGAGGATAGTCGAGTTCGGTTCAAGATTAGCGGAGCATCAGGAAAAACTCTCTTCGAAGTTCAGTGATATATCGGACCTGATAAGGGAGGCCCATTACTGGGCGAAAAAGGAGGGGGCCGAGGCTGTTGCCGGGGTGCATGTGGAAAAGGCCCTCAATGAGAAGATATATCGTCATAACAGGATTGAAGACAGGTTGAGGGAGTTGATGGCTGAGGGAACCCTGATTGTCGAGACTTCAGGTGAAAGAGTGGGTCAGATAAACGGCCTTGCAGTGATGAGCCTTGGAGATTACAGTTTTGGCAAGCCTTCGAGGATTACGACAACAGTGTATACGGGAAAGGCAGGAGTGATTAATATTGAGAGGGAGACGAAGCTTTCGGGAAAGATACACGAAAAGGCCATCCTCATACTTTCAAACTACCTTGGCAGGATGTATGCGATAAAAAAACCCATAAGTCTCTCGGCATCGATTACATTCGAGCAGCTTTACGGCATGATAGAAGGTGATAGTGCCACCTGTGCTGAACTGTATTCACTCTTGAGCGCTATCTCGGGTGTGCCCATCAAGCAGAATACGGCTATAACAGGATCGATGGATCAGAATGGCAATATTCAGCCTATCGGAGGTGTGAACGAAAAGATCGAGGGGTTTTTTGAACTCTGCCGCCTGAGGGGACTTGACAGGACATACGGTGTAATCATCCCTGAAAAGAATGTGAAGAATCTGATGCTCCGAAGGGAAGTCCTCGAAGCAGTAAAGGATGGAAGGTTCCATATTTACCCGATTGAACGCGTGGAGGAGGGGATTGAGATACTCATGGGCGTGCCTGCCGGTGAGCTTAAGCCGGACGGGACATATCCTGAGGGAACACTGAACTACCTTGTGCAAAAGAGGTTGACGGAGATAAGAGAGGCTTTGAAGGAGAAGAAGGGGGAGAAGAATAACAACAATGGGGAGGACGGTAAGGGCGGGGAATGAGGAATGTCCTGTGGCTTTTGCAGATGGGCCTTCTGTATGCCGTAACCCTTCCTATAGGTATAATGCCTTTACGGTTGGCGCTCCGGGTGGGGTCCCTGATTGGGCTTGCGGCTTATTCTATATGGGGGAGCAGGAGAAGAATAGCTCTTGATAACATCAGCCATGCCATCCGGGCGGGATTCATTGACAACAGCGTTTCTGCGGCTGAGTTAACAAAAGAGCATTTCAGAAACCTCGGGATGTACGCTGCTGAAATAGTCAGGATTTACCATGGATTCGGCAGCAAGATACTGGATAAAATAGAGGTTGAGGGGATTGATAATTATCAGAGGGCGAGGGAGAAGGGAAAGGGTATCCTCCTGATTACAGGCCACTGTGGTAATTGGGAACTCCTTGCAGTTGCCGTTTCCTGTAAGGTCTCTCCTGTCGGAGCTGTGGCAAGACCCATAAACAATCCATATTTAAATAGCCTCATCGAGAGGGTCAGAAAGAGATACGGCAACTCGGTGATATACAAAAAGGGTGCGCTCAGGGCCATAATCTCTCGGATCAGGAAGGGTGGTACAGTGGGAATACTCATTGACCAGAGTGTCCTGCCCGCCGAGGGTGTTGTGGTTGAATTCCTTGGCAGGCCTGCCTGGGCAATCAAGTCACCGAGCCTTATTGCAAGGAAGACCGGGGCTCCGGTTGTGCCGGTTTTTATAAAACGGATGGATAACGGGGGGCACCTGGTGAAAATATATCCCGAGGTAGAACTCTCCGATGCAGAAGACCTTGAAAGGGCAGTCCTTGAGGATACGAAGAGGTTTACCTCTTTTGTTGAAAGATATGTAATGGAGAATCCTGCTGAGTGGCTCTGGATTCACCGCAGGTGGAAGAGGGTTTAATATATTGACCTGAACCTGCCCGTGCTGCTGTCAAAGAGAATGGTGTCGACAACTTTCCCCTTGTCCGTTACTTTTGCCTTTATAAACCTTCCGTTTATCTCTTCTATCTCCACATCAAGCCCTTTCTTGTTGTAATAATCTCTTATTGCCCTCTCTGCTTTTTCCGGACTCGTCTGTATTTTACAGATGCCGTAAGTGCTGCACAGGGAGCAGAAATCGCCATAGGGCGTTACAGGCTGTTCCTTTTGCTGTGCAGATTGTTGTGCAGATTGCTGTGCAAAAGTTGAAGGCGCTGTCAGCATAAATAAAATCATTGCCAACGCTGCTGAGTATTTTATTTTACTTATCATCATTTCCAAAGTTTTGTTTTCTTGTCTTTCTCTGTGACCTCAGTGTTCTCTGTGGTTAGAATTTAAAGTCTTTACCCTCAGTTTCAAGGATAAGACAAAAAGATGAAGAAATTATGAAAACCGTCTGCCGTATATCTTCAGAATATGACGGTAAACCGTGAACCGATATCCGGTGTGCTCTCTACCTCAATCCTTCCACCTATCACCTCTGTCAGCTCCGTCACAATGGCAAGACCGAGTCCCCTGCCACCTGAATCTTTTCCCTTGTAAAACCGTTCAAATACTTTTGAAATATTTCCGGGTGTAATACCTTTTCCTGAATCTTCAACCGTAATCTGAAATCCTGTAGTCCCCCCGTCTTTTTTATATTTATTCCATCTTACGGTAATCCCTCCGCTGTGTGTGAATTTACAGGCGTTTGTGAGGAGGTTTTTCAGTATGATATGCAGTTTTTCAGGATAGGTTTTTACCGTGACAGGAGGTCCCTCCGTCCTTATAAAGAGTCCCTTTTCTTCTATCATCTTGGTCATTCCACTCGTAATTGTTTCGATAAACTCCTTTAGGTCAAGCTCCGTCAGGGTGCCTTTCTTGAAGAAACTTGCCTCAGCCCTTGTTATATCCTCTATCCCTTCCACGAGGGAGATGAGTCTCTGGATTTCAGAGGTTATATTATTTATTACCGTATGAGTATCCGTGATTATTCCGTCCTCAATAGCTTCGAGGTTTACCTTGATAATCGTCAGCGGTGTTCTCAATTCATGGGCTACGTTGGAGGTAAGGTGCTTTCTGAGGGCATCCTCTCTCCTCAGGGCCTCTGCCATATAATTAAATGTATCTGTAAGCCTGTCCATCTCGTCATGGCATTTCAATGCGCTGTAAAGACTTCCGAAGGGTCGGTGTAATGGGGGTATCTTTACCGAGAGGTCTCCTTTTGCTATATTTTCCGCTGCAGCGTTCAATCGTCTTACCGGTGTGGCAAGGTAGATGGTGAAGAGTATGGAAAGAAAGATTGCTCCGCTACCTGATATCAGGAATGAGCTGATGAGAAACTCTTTCCCCCTGTTTCTGAAGATATCTTCCTTGAGGGCAATAGCCCCGAGTCTTTTAAGTGGTCTGATATAGAGTTTTCCGATCTCTCTGCCCTTGACATAGAGGGGATACCAGGCATATTCACCCTCACCGATGGGCAACTTCAGGAGGGAAAGCATCCGCTTGAACATGTTTGGATTCAGAGACAGGAGGACATCTGTTGAGGAGAGAAGTTGCTTTCCGGAGGTATCCTCAACATAGGTTTCGAAGCCGAGCATTAAACCCCAGTGAAGCGCCATGTCGAGATGTTCCATATCCCACTGATTATTTAAATAACTCCCTTCAATTGAGGCCAGGACCCAGTATGTCTGGTCTTCTCTTGTTCCCCTTACGAACTCATCGAAATCTTTCAGGGTAAGCCGTTCAAATACAACGTTGGAAAGGAGGGCAAGAAATATTATAAGTATAAATGATAGAAATAATTTAGTCCTCATCTGGTAAGCCGATAAATCTGTAACCTACTCCGTAAACCGTTTTTATGTAAAGAGGGTTTCTTGGATCGTCTTCGATCTTGTGACGGATGTTTTTAATGTGTGCATCGACCGTCCTGTCATAACCTTCAAAATCGTAGCCGAGAATTGCGTTTACAAGTTGAACTCTTGTGAAGACCTGTCCGGGACGTTCGGCGAGGTTGATAAGGAGTTTGAACTCAGTCGGGGTAAAGACTACCACAGAGCCGCTTTTTATGACCTCATAACGTAAGGCATCAATTATAAGGTTACCATTATTAAAGCTCACCTTCTTTTTTAACCCTTTGGTCCTTCGCAGGAGTGCCTTGACCCTTGCAACGAGTTCCCGCGGGCTGAAGGGTTTTACCACATAGTCATCAGCTCCGATACCGAGCCCTTTTATCCGCTCTTCCTCTTCGCTCTTTGCAGTGAGCATAATGATTGGTATTTCGGAGTCTTCCCGGATTGCCTGACATATGTCCTCCCCAGGCATATCCGGGAGCATCAGATCGAGTATTATAAGGTCAACCCCATCTTTCAGCAACTCTAACGCACTCTGTCCCGTTCCTGCAACGGCTACCTTAAACCTCTCGTTTTCAAGGTATGCCTTGACGATATCCGCTATCTGCTTTTCATCTTCTACTATGAGTATCCTATAACCCTGCATAATACTTATAATAGCATAAAAACTATGAAGTAGTTGTGACGGAGAGATGTTGCGGAAATTCGCACTGAGGAGAATTGCCGTGTTGCTTGTATATTTCAATGAGTTTCACTATAATGTACATTATACCCTTACAGTCTTGGGGTATTGTGTGTTCAAACGGAGATTGTCCTGCTTTGCAGACAGAGATTTTCTATCAGCTCAATCCTCACCGGACAGGGAGTTCACCATAAATTATAAGAGGACAGGGTTGAGTATCTCAAAGAAGGGTGATTAATACCTGTATCAATGGATTGTGTAAGGATTTCGGGATATCTGCAGATAAATAAAAAATTCCTTCTGAGGAGGATTCATGGCTATTAAAAAGGGCACAAGCATCAGGGTGAAGCTTACTATTAGCTTCCTGGCTGTTATATTATTAATGGTCACTGCAATTTTTGCATACCAGTTATACAATACATGGAAAGACCGCATAAAGACGACAATCGAGAAAGAGAAACTCTTTGTTGCCGACCAGTCTGCTGCAGTAAGTGATCTTATGTCAACAGATGATATGAGCGCTGTGAAGACATTTGCCGTTCAACTGAAGAAATCCTCTCCCGATCTTGCATACTATATATTCAGAGACCGCGATGGAAAAATATTTGAGGATTCTTTTAAAGGAAAAATCCCCGCTGAGTTGAAAAAGGTTGGTCTGAATGCAAAAGAGACCGTGCAGGAACTCGTTGTCAATCCCTTTGGGAAAGTAGTAAATATCAACTATCCCCTGGCATCATACGGAATAGATATATACGGGACTATGACCGCCGGGTTTTATAAAGTGAGTTTTCTGGATATTCTTAAGGAACGCTCAATGGTGATTGCCTTATTTTATTTGGTAGCCCTGTTTATCGGAACGGTAGTCTCCATGGCTATATCTTCAAGGATGGTAGAACCCTTAAAGTCCCTGATGGCTGGTATTGAGGCCGTTGGCCGTGGAGAGTCCGATGTCAGACTACCGGTCAAATCATCCGATGAGTTTGGCAAGATAGCAGTTGTCTTCAATGAGACCCTTGACAAGTTGAGGGAATATATACAGACGGATGAAGAAAGAAAAAAGGTTCAGGAAAATGTCATCAAGTTCCTTGAAGTTGTCAGTACTGCGGCAGAGGGCGACCTTACTGTGCGCGCACCTGTTACTGCGGATGTATTCGGCTCGATTGCCGATGCCTTTAATCTGATGGTGGATGAGCTTTCATACCTCTTCAGGGATGTCAGAAACACTGCCCGTAGTGTTGGTGAAGAAAGCTTCAGGCTCCTTGATATGCTTAAAAAGATGGCGGACGGGGCTGAAACCCAGATGGGTCAGCTAAAAGGGGCCACTGAAGCAGTCAACGGGACGGTTGATGCCACAATAAAAATCTCTGATGAGACCGGAGAGGCAACAAAAATTTCCGTTAAGGCCACGGAGGCCGCATCAAAGGGTGGAGAACTGGTCAATCAGAGTATCGAGGGTATGAAAGTTGTCAGGGCAACGGTTCAAACCATCAATAAAAAGATGAAGATGCTGTCCGAGAGGATTATAGAGATCGGAACCATTTCAGGTCTTATTGCAGAGGTTGCGTCAAGGACAAACCTTTTGGCAATGAATGCCTCTATTGAGGCAGCAAGGGCCGGCGAGTCGGGCAAGGGGTTTGTGGTTATCGCTGAAGAGATACGCAGGCTTGCAGACAAGTCGGCAGAGGCAACCAGGCAGATAACAAATATTATACGTGCAATACAGACAGAGGCAAGTGAAATAACCACGTCACTGGAAGATGAGACCGAAATAGTCGAGAAACAGGCTATCCTTGCGTCTGAGACAGGTATTGCCTTTGCGGATATAGAAGGTTCCGTTGACAAAACAAAGGGTATCGTTTCGGAGATATTCCAGTTATCCCAGATTCAGAGGGAGATGGCAGGTGATGTTTCCCTTTCAATGGAATCCGTCAACGGTATTTCTCTTGAGATGTTAACGCTGGTACAGGACTCAACAGAGATATCAGGGAAGCTTTCCGGCTCTTCAAAAGAACTGCTCTCATCAGTTGAAAAATTCAGGATATCAGAGGAAGGAGAGACGGTTTAGGCTCGTCCCGGGGCCGGGGTTATCTGAATTGAGGGGTTTTCAACTGTCCCCTCACTGTTTCCAGCAGCGAGGCCTCTTCAAAGGGCTTCACCAGATATTCTTTTGCACCGAGTGAGGCGGCTTTCTCTTTATGTTTCTCACTCCCTCTTGATGTCAATATCACGACAGGGATGCTTTCGGAAAGTCCCTTCCTCCGGAGCTCTCTTAAAAGTTCATAACCGTGCATGACCGGCATCTCAAGATCTGTGATGATGAGGTCGACAGGGTGTTCATCAATTACTGCAAGTGCTTCCATACCATTGGATGCGGTATATACCCTGTATCCCTTTTGCTGGAGGAGGATGCTTACAAATTTGCGGATACTCAGGGAGTCATCCACTATCAGAATATTCTGTTTCCGTTCCAGCTCTCTTATCTCAGGCTGCAGGAACTCGGTCTCAACAGGTTGCTCGAGCAATGCCACCGGATTAAGGACAGGCATCAGTCTTCCACCTGCCGAGATGCTTACCCCTGAGTAATATTTCAGGCCTTCAAGGAATTTGCCGAGCGGCTTGATGACCGTCTCCTCCTGTCCTGTTATCTCATCCACCAGGAGGGCTACCTGGTTGCCTGGCATAAGATTGAATACAATTGCATGTGTCTTTAAACCCCTGCCTTCCGGATTGAGTCTCAGCAGTTTACAGAGGTCCTTTGTCTCAACACGGGTTTCCCTCAAGGGTACGGTTTCAGCTTCCGTATCGTACTCCGGCATGTCAACCTCAATCAGTTCCTGAATAAGGCTTGATGGAACGACAAACTCGATACCGCCTGCACTGAATCTTACCGTGTTGACAATTATAAAGGTAATGGGGAGTCTTATCCTGAAGATCGTTCCCTTCCCCTCCGATGTGGCAACGGTTATTTTCCCGTTCATTTCCGCAATAGTCTCCCTCACCACATCCAGCCCCACACCCCGCCCTGATGTCATATCCGTCTCTTCAAGGGTAGTAAACCCGGGGCTGAAAAGGATACCAAGGAGCCGCCCCTTGGTAAGCCGTTCACCCTTTTGCAGAATTCCAAGTCTTACGGCCTTTCTGTATACTGCTCCAAGATCAATACCCCGTCCGTCATCTTTTACATCTATTACGACACTGTTGCCCTCTCTTCTTGCAGCAAGGGAGATTCTCCCATCTTTTGATTTACCCTTTGAAACCCGTTCCTCCGGATTCTCTATGCCGTGAGATATTGCATTACGGATTATATGTAAGAGCGGATCAAACAGCCGTTCAAAGATTACCCTGTCAATACGTGTTTCCGTGCCACTTACAATAAATCTGACCTTCTTGTCCGACCGGTGTGCCAAATCCCTGATTGTCCTTGTAAACCGTTGAAAGAGCCGGCCGGCCTCTACCATCCTTGATCGGGAAATGGTCTCTCTCATATCCATATTGATCCTGTCGATCATCCTGATATGATCCGAAAACCGAACAAGGAAATTGGCGGAGTCCTTAAGTGCCTCCGTTATATCATCCATTATCTCGTGGAGCTTGTGGGTAAAGAGATTCAGCTCATCATACCTGTCAAACTCGAGTTCCCTGAAATCTTCAAGTAGTGCATCCACATATGTAATCTTGTCCGGAATGGAATAAGCGTATTTGCTGCTGAAGTCATCTATTTCCTTTGTTAGCCTGCTGCCGGCATACTCGATTTCGTCTTTAATATCTAATATTCCCCTTGTTTCAGAAAGTAGATAATTCTTCAGGATTGTTAACTCACCTACGAGGTTCATCATCCGTTCTATGTTATCAACATGAACTCTGACGTAATTCGACAGTACCTCGACGTCCTCTTTTCTCCGGGGCACCTGCCTCTTTTCAGGTACGGCCTTTTTCCCGTTAACGGAGACACCTTCTGCAGTCTCTTCCCCCGGAAGGATTTCTTTAAGGCTTTCCTCTACTTCAGCGGCGATCTCTGTTATTTCAGGATTTCCAAGTGTTATTTCCGATATAAGGAGTTTGATGGCATCAAGGGTATGGAGAAGCCAGTCAATGACCGGTCTGGTAACGGGGGTATTACCGTCCCTGATTGACTCAAGGACATCTTCGAGCTTATGTGCAACCTTGCTTGTGGTATCAAGTTTGACAAGTGCTGCAGAACCCTTAAGGGTGTGGGCAGCCCTGAAGAGTTCCTGCATTTCGGAAAGCTCTGCAGGGCTCTTTTCCAGTTCAAGGAATCCCTTTTCAAGGACAACCAGATGTTCTGCTGCCTCTGCAAGAAAGAAATCTCGTAAACCCTTTTCCGCCATTACCTCAACCTGTATGTTTCAAAAAATTCCGGGATATCGATAAGTTCACCCCTGTAATCTGCGACCAGATCCGGCATCTCATTTACAGTAATCCCAAAGAGAGTCCTCTCCACCTCAAGCACTATCAGCCACCTCTCTGGAGCCTTTTCTTCATGAAGCTCCTTCAGAGTGGCAAGGTTCACAACGGGCACCGCCATTCCTCTCAGAGATGTAATCCCCTCTATGTAGGAGGGACTGAGCGGCAGGGGTACTATTTCTGAAAGCTCAGCTATCCCTTTTAGATAAGCCATGTCCACTGAAAACTCCTGCCCGCCGACGGAAAATATACAAGCCTTTAATTCGGGAGTACCATACTCCTCTTCCGGAGTGCCTGAGTTTTCTATATGTTCAACCATTTTACAATATCTATCTCATCATTGGAGTAAATTTCACTGTTATCCACTCGTGAGGTGTTTTTTAACCGCCTCTAAAAGATCCGTTGGCTCAAAGGGCTTTGTAACATACTCGTCAGCCCCCTGCTTTAATCCCCAGAATCTATCACTGTCCTGTGTCTTGGATGTAATCAGTATAATCGGGATGTGTCTGTATTTTTCATCTCTTTTAAGAGACCTGCATACCTGGAATCCATTTTTCTTGGGCATAACCACATCAAGTATTATCAGATCCACCATCTCCGACCTTACCTTTTGCTCTGCTTCATCTCCGTTTGATGCAGTCAGTATCTCATAACCGGTTTCCTTCAATGCATTTTTTATAAACTGAAGGTCTGTGATACTGTCTTCTGCTACGAGAATCCTTGCCATTTTAAGCTCACCTCCTATCATCCTTTATCTTTAACAGACCGATCTTTTGCAGGGAGTAACAAATCCTCTTTACCTCCAGTTCATCAATCTTGCTTTTAATTATAATATCCTTCAATCGTGTTTTTCCATCAATGAGTGAGAATATCCTGAGTTCCTTGTCTTCAAGGGTAATGCCCTCAAGTGCATCCGCATTGGTTATTAATCTCAGTGGAATCATATCGTCACTTCTGAATATCTCTGAAGCAAGCCTGCTTTCATCCAGTTTTCTGAGCCCGTCAAGAATGGTTGCACTCGTTGACAGCCTGAATTTTATGTCACTCAGGTTCAGGGGCAGGGGGGTATCCTCAAGATAGAAGTGGCCGGAAGTCGCTGCGAGTGTATGAAATATTGCGTCTTCAGTCAAGCGTTTCAGGTAACCCATGAGTTCATCGTCTGTAATAGAGCCTTTCTGGACGAGTACCCTTCCCACCGGCAGGTTCAGTTTTTTTGCCTCCGCGACGATGTTTTTTAAATCTTTCTTTTTCAGTCTTTTTTCTTCAACAAGAAGGTCGGTAAGAAATGTCCTGTAGCCGGGTTTGCTTATAGTGGAAAAAACAATCTGTCCCCTTTCCATGTATATCTCGGAGTTAAGATTCGTTGATACTACCGAGAGTCTGCCTGACAGATTCAGCATTCCTGTGAATTGCAGGACATCTGCAACTGTAAGATACCTCAACTCGCCCGAGATTATCAGTCCGGTAGAACGGGCAACCTCGGTCTCCTTGAGGACTTCAACCATAAGGGTTTTGAGCAGAACCCTGAATTCTTTCTCAAAATAATACCGCAGCAGTTTGTCGATGCCTTCAATTAATTCCCCCTCTGTATCTACTGGTGCAGAGCTAAAAGTTTCAGCCGGCGCCCCTTCCTGAACACCCAGAACCTCGTTTATCTTTTCTATAAGCTCATCAGGTTCAAAGGGCTTCTGAAAATAATGGAGGACACAGAATTTCTCTTCAAAAGACTGCCCTACATCTTCCCCCTTGGAGGTTATTAATATCAGGGGAATATCCTTTAGCTTGCGGTCGGAACGTATGAGTTTGCACAGTTTATACCCGTTCATCCTGGGCATTACAAAATCAACGAGTATTATTGAAGGTATGACCTTTCTTGCGATTTCAAGTCCTTCATCACCGTCAGGGGCGGTATAGACCTCATAGCCTTCCCTTGACAGAGCCAGTTCCACTAACCTCCGGACAGTGAGAGAGTCATCTACAATAAGAACAGACTTCTTTTTTCCCATACTGCCTCCATACGGGGGTTATTTGTCAAAAATGAAAATATACTCATCAGGTCTGGAGAGATTCATATCTTCACGGGCGTGTTTTTCCATGTAGAAGGGGTTTTTTTTCAGCAACGTTATCTCCTTGTTCAGTTTTACATTATCCTTCTGCAGCTCCGCAACCTCCACGATTACCGCTGTACGTTTTGCTTTGAGTTCAAAAAACCTTACAACACCATCTTCATCAAACAGGAGAACCCAGGCCAGATAAAAGATGAACATCAGCAGAACGGTAAAGCAGACCAACGACTGCTTCTTCCTCTCATTAACTACCTGTTTCCTGAGAAGGTTTTGAGCATACATACTAAAGTTCATTATATCATAATTTTCACAAAATATAGCATACTTGCCCGTTGTGTCAAAAATAGGGATGGAGAGATGGAGAGATGGAGAGATGGAGAGATGGAGAGATGGAGAGATGGAG
>CAZXDE010000022.1:11139-17478 GCA_964639515.1 uncultured Thermodesulfovibrio sp. | reverse complement strand
TTCTGCAATCCTTAAAATACGTACTGTGCCTGCAGGAACATCTCGTTTTCATTATCATCCGTAACGCCCTTCAGGTTTTTACCTATCCTGTACGTAAGCTGCATCTTGATATCGTGTTTTTGTATAAACCAGTTGGTACCGACAGAGGTGCGGGTCCATACATCTGCGTAGTTATCAGCATCCTGTGCCTGATAAGCTGCAACGAGCTCGATCTTGCCGGGTACTATCATGTACCCTCCCTCAATGGAGTAGTTTTTAAGATCGGAGCTGCCGTTTTTGTATATACCGTCGGTAACGTTTGCATCTACTGTATCAGCCTTGAATAGGTTGTATTCAGCGTCAACTGAGAGCCCTGAGCTTCTGAATGCTCCACTTAACTCAAAACCGGTTACCTTGTCCACATCCGGTTTGGAAAGCTCGGTGGCAATACCGTCCGTAGTGCGGGTATTATTATCACCATCATTGTTCCAAGTGAAGGCGGCAACACCGATGGTAGCCTTGGTCTTGCGTTTAAAGTCACCCTGTGAAAACTTCAGATTGCCAAAAGGATGGTAGTCCAGACGGCCGCCAACGATCCAGCCCTCATTGAAATCCTCATTCCTGTTAACAGGTGTGTCAAAATCCAGTTTAGCGGCATCAGGGTCAATGGAGGCTGAGGCTACAGAGAAGCCGTAGGTCAGTTTCTTGTCATTGTTGTGACCTGTAATGTGGAGACCTACATTACGGTCAG
This sequence comes from uncultured Thermodesulfovibrio sp., assembly GCA_964639515.1. Classification (GTDB taxonomy): domain Bacteria; phylum Nitrospirota; class Thermodesulfovibrionia; order Thermodesulfovibrionales; family JdFR-85; genus BMS3Bbin07. The sequence goes on along the minus strand of CAZXDE010000022.1, from coordinate 16,748 downwards.
GAGTGCCGTAATTATGGTCACCTACAAATGTACGTTCCACAAGCTGCTGCTTTTTGGAGGAGGTCAGGAACTCGCGGGAAAACGGAAAGTTCTTGTTACCAATAGAGACCTTTAAGTTGTGAAACCCCTTATACTGCATGTAAGCGTCTTTTATTGCAATCTCGTTTTCACCCTCGGCCTTGCCCATATCCCACTGAAACTTGCCCATCCAGTCCTTGTGCAGACTGCCCTCAATGTAAGGACGGAAACGGCGGAAAAATACCTTGTCGGTGGAATCACCACTGTCAGGATCCTTAAAGTGATATTGTAGCTGAATCCTGCCGCCCAACTTAACGAATTTATCATCTTTCTTATAGACGGTTATTCCGGCAGCATCAGCAGCATGCGGAATATAGATATTTGCAATTATGGCAATTGCCAGTACAGCAAAAAAGACCTTCACGAATCTCAACGTTGCTATCATCTTTCTCCTCCTGGTTATCAGTTTTAATTGCACTTTCCGTACAACTCAGAATAACGGCTTATACCTTAACATCCACGTTCTTTATACCTTTCTGCCTTCACCTCCTCTCAAAGACCTTTATAGATTATGTTTAGTGTCAATCTTACCCTGACAAAGTTACGGGAGTATGACAGCAATGTTAATTTTTCATGATTTCCATTACACATACATTTTTATAAACTCTACCCCGGGCTGTGGAGTCTGTTCCGGAAACAGTCCTGTTTGCCTTTAAACGGTCATATCTGTTAGCCTCAACAAGGCTATCACATATGAGGAGGTTGCCCGGCATTGAGAAGGATTAAATTAACCCTGCAGTATGACGGCACAAACTACTCCGGCTGGCAGGTACAGCCTGACAGGGTCACTATTCAGGGAATCATTGAGACAAGGCTGAGAAAGATGACCGGTGAGGAGACGGTGGTGCTCTCTGCAGGGCGGACGGATGCAGGGGTTCATGCACTGCAGCAGGTGGCATCCTTTGACACCGCATCTCGATACCCGCCCGAGGTTTTTCAGAAGGCCCTGAACGCAATGCTCCCCCGGGACATACGGATAATCTCGTCTGATTATGCCGGCGATGATTTCCATCCCCGGTACAGTGCAAGGGCAAAAAGTTATTTCTATCTGATCGATTGCTCAGAGATAAGAAACCCCTTTACAGGAAGGTACAGCTATTACTGCAAATGCAGGCTCGACAGTGAAAAGATGATCAAGGCAGCAGCCTGTTTCATAGGCAGGCATGACTTTTCCTCTTTCAGGGCCTCCGGTTGCGGCGCCGGATCACCGGTACGGGAGATATACGATATAAAGGTTGAGCAGATGAATACGATTGAGTTTCTGACTGTTGGTTTTTCAGGTTTATTTATCAGGGTATCTGTTAAGGGGAATGCCTTTTTGAGACACATGGTGCGCAACATTGCAGGCACCATGATTGAGGTTGGAAGAAACAGGATAAGTCCTGAAGGACTAAGGGTTATACTTGAGGCAAGGGATAGAAAACTCGCCGGTCCTGCCGCCCCTGCCGGAGGGCTTTTTCTCGAAAGGGTTTTTTATTAAATGACTCCCCCTTCTCTCTCGATCTTTTCAAGCTCTTCTCTCTTTTCCATGCAATCAACACAGTATATTGCAAAGGGAATTATCTTCAACCTCTCCTCGCTGATTTCAGAGCCACAGTCTTCACAAATCCCGTAAGTGCCCTCATTCAATTTCCTTAAGGCCTCATCTATCTTGTTGAGGGTCTGCTTATGAACCGTCAGCTTCTGCAGGTTGAGGTCTTCGGCTAAATCAACAACAGACCAGTCTCCATCGTCAAGGGCTGTCTCGGCAAGCTGCCTGTTGTCTCCCCTGATGAATTTTCCGATCTCGTTTTTTGCTTCCCTGATAATTTCCTGCCGTTTGCCAATGAGCAGCTTCTTCAGCCGTTCCTTCCTCTGCTCTTCGCTTTCTTCAGGCTCTTTGCTTTTAGCTTTTTTTCTTGGCATCGTCCGCCTCTTTTTTCTCCGCTACACCTTCCTTGTATACTTCCACGATACTCCTGATCTTTATGCCGGCTGCCTTCAATGCCTTCTGTATGTCCGGGAGCCTTGCATCTTCAACCTTTACCATAAAATTTGCATTCATAGTGCCTCCTCTTAGAAAGTAAGTAGCAAAAAGCAGACTGTTCTGCCTGCCTATACTTCCATTATCTCCTTTTCCTTATGCTGCAGCACCTCATCTATTGTTTTTATATAGGTATCGGTAAGTTTTTGTATCTCTTCAAGCCCCCGCTTGATGTCATCCTCACTGATATGTTTATCTTTCTCAAGTTTCTTCAATTCTTCATTGGTCTCTCTGCGGATATTTCTTATTGCAACCCTTGCCTCCTCTGCACGCTTCTTCACGACCTTGACAAGCTGCTTCCGCCGCTCTTCCGTCAGCGGGGGAATGGCAATCCTGATGACCTTGCCGTCGTTTGAAGGGTTAAGCCCGAGGTCGGAGTGAAGGATGGCTTTCTCAATAACAGGGATGAGCGCCTGTTCCCAGGGTTGAATGACTATCACTCGGGGTTCGGGCACAGAGAGTGATGCAACCTGGTTCAGTGGCGTCTGTGTGCCATAATAATCAACCGAAATATTATCCATAAGAGAGATGGAGGCACGGCCTGTCCTGATAGAGCCGAGGTCTTTCTTCAATACTTCTATTGCCTTCTCCATCTTCTCTTTTGCCTTTTTCTTCAATTCCCTATCCATCTTATCCCTCCACAGGATTCATCCATAACCAGGTTGCAGAAACTCTTTTTTGCGAGGAGATTTTTTATTAACTCATTCCAACAATGGTCCCTATGTTTTTTCCCTCCATGACCCGTTTTATATTACCCTTTTTCCTTACATTAAATACCATAATCGGCAGGGCGTTGTCCATACAGAGGGATATGGCGGTTGAGTCCATTACATTCAACCCCTTCTTAAGTACGTCCATGTAGCTGATCTTCTTGAACTTTTTCGCATCAGGATCCTTGAAGGGGTCTGCAGAATACACACCATCAACCTTTGTGGCCTTAAGAATGATTTCAGCTCCGATCTCCATTGCCCTGAGAGAGGCTGCCGTATCAGTTGTAAAGTAGGGATTACCCGTACCCGCAGCAAAGATGACGACCCGTCCCTTTTCCAGATGCCTGACGGCCCTGCGTCTGATATATGGTTCTGCAAGCTCTCTCATTTCAATAGCGGATTGCACCCTTGTAGGAACTCCTGCCTTCTCCAGGGCATTCTGAAGGGCAAGCGCATTTATTACCGTTGCCAGCATACCCATATAATCAGCGGTTGCGCGCTCCATCCCCTTTACAGAGCCTTCAACACCACGAAAAATATTGCCCCCGCCAATGACAACCGCCACCTCAATCCCGAGCTTATGGATGCCCTTAATCTCGCCGGCCATATAATCAACAGTGGTGGCATCAATACCGTAACTTCTCTGCCCCATCAGGACTTCTCCACTCAACTTCAGGAGAATCCTTCTGTATTTAACCTTTGGTTTATTCGTGGGTTTAATCTTCAAGTTCCTCGCCAAGCTGAAAACGTGTAAAACGTCTTATAATGATGTTTTCTCCAAACTTTGAGACCATTTCCGTTACGATATCCCTGATCTTCTTCTTCTGATCCGGATCCTTTACGAATATCTGGTCCATCAGGCAATTTTCCGCATAGAATTTTCCCAGCTTTCCTTCAACTATTTTCTCTATAACATGCTCGGGCCTGTCCTTTGTCTGATCCCTGTATATGGACTTCTCCCTTTCAATGACATCCTGAGGGATATCCTCTCTTGAAAGGTACCGTGGATTTGCAGCCGCTATATGCATGGCAACATCCTTGACAACCCGGCGGAAATCATCGGTCCTTGCAACAAAATCAGTCTCACAGTTTACCTCTACCAGCACGCCGATTTTATCCATATGTATATAGGAGAGTATCAGCCCCTCAGATGCCTTTCTTCCCGCCCTTTTTTCAGCAGCAGCAAGCCCTTTTTTTCTCAATACATCTATGGCCTTGTCAAAGTCGCCGTTACTTTCCGTAAGGGCCTTTTTACAGTCCATCATTCCGGCTCCTGTCTGCTCCCTTAACCGCTTCACCATATCGGCAGTGACAGTCATTCTGCAACCTCCTCTGTTTTTGGAGCTGCCTCTATCGAGGGTATTGCAGGTTCGTTTACAGCCGCCATCTCTTCTTCTTCCTGCGAAATCTTTTCTTTTATCCTGGCCTCTTCAGCCTTTGCCTCTATCTCCTTGTTCAGGATATCTTTTCCTTCAAGGATTGCAGTAGCCATTTTGGATGTGATAAGTTTTATTGCCCTTATGGCATCATCATTTCCCGGAATAACATGGTCAATCTCATCAGGGTCACAGTTTGTATCAACAATAGCCACGATGGGTATTTTCAGGATTCTTGCCTCCTGAACAGCTATCCTCTCTTTTCTTGGGTCAACAACGAATAAAGCTCCGGGAAGGGTCTGCATATCCTTAAGGCCCCCCAGGTTTTTATCAAGCTTCGTCCGGGTCTTTTCCAGTTTTGCTACCTCTTTCTTAGTAAGGGCATCATAGGTGCCGTCATCTTTCATTTTTTCAACTTTTTTTAACTTTTCTATGCTCTTCTTGATTGTGGTGAAATTAGTCAACATACCGCCAAGCCACCTCTGGTTTACATAAAAAGCCCCTGCCCTCTGTGTTTCGTCCTTGATTGAGTCCTGTGCCTGTTTTTTTGTTCCCACAAACAGGACGTACTGACCGGACATTGACAGGCCTTTCAGAAAATTATAGGCGTTTTCAAGGCCCTTCATGGTTTTCTGGAGGTCTATAATATAGATACCGTTTCTCTCACCAAAGATGTAACGTTTCATCTTCGGGTTCCATCTCTTGACCTGGTGTCCGAAATGAACACCGGCCTCCAACAGCTCTTTCATTGTTACAACCGCCATAGTTTTCACTTCCTCCTGGTTTTTTCCTCCGCCTCTTCCCCTGAACTCCGGACACTTGTATCTGTCCCGCAAACCGATCAGGAGAGGTTTTTAAGGCGTGTGTTTTAGATTTTCTGCAGAAAACTGCAGGATATTATCAATGCCGCAGCTTCAGATAATGCCATAAATATTAACATAAGACAGGGGAAAAATTCAAGAATTCGAGGCAGAATTGGCGGCAGAGCGTAAGATTGCAGACAGAAAACCTGTATCCCTGTCTATTACCATCTCATCGCTATTGAGGGGGGGCAGAAAAGTCAGAGTGAGCTATAGTATTCGAGCTCAAGGAGCCTCCGCTTGATCCCGATACCTGAGGAGTAGCCACCTAATTTGCCGTCCGATTGAATAACCCTGTGGCATGGAAGAATTATGGGCAGGGGATTCCTGCCGAGGGCCTGACCGCCCGCCCTTACAGACCGGGGAGCGCCAAGCCTCTCTGCAAGCCATTTGTATGTCCGGGTCTGTCCATAGGGTATTTCATTCAATGTCAGCCAGACCTTTTTCTCAAAATCCGTTCCTGAAATGATAAACGGGATATCGAACTTCCTCAGCTTTCCCTCAAAATACTCCATGACCTGGTCCTTTATATACTCGGGCAGAGGGCTTTTCCTTGCGGCAA
>CAZXDE010000022.1:0-11039 GCA_964639515.1 uncultured Thermodesulfovibrio sp. | reverse complement strand
CTGTTGAAACCAATGCCCGTAAGATAAACGGAGTCTGCCTGATTTCCTTTAAGGATATAGGTCGGATAGAGGTGGCCCAGGGGGGTGCAGACCACATCGTAAAGCAGATCAGAGGAGTAAGGGTTCCTTTTGTTCATCAGATACCAAGTCATCTCCGGTCCCGTGTCCCGGCAGCTCATGCCCTGTCATGGGCATGCGGGTTTTCAAGTCAGTCTCAGCCCTGCATAGTAGCAGCAGCATTCGTTGTCAAGGTCATTAATAAAAGACCGCTCTTCTCCGTCCTCAAAAAGGACCTTTATGAAACAGAAGCCTCCTTCCAGGGATGAATGCCTTTCTTCCACCACAACCCCTTCACCCCAGGAATCGTATCTGAGGTGCCTGACCCTGTTGCCGGTCTTCAAGTACAGCCTCGGCCTCATACTTAAATTATACCAAAGGAGACTGTCTAAAAACTAACAAAACAACACAGTTTGTCATGCTGAATTTATTTCAGCATCTGATAAACTCAATGCGTTATGAGACCCTGTTTATTGTTGTATCCAGTCTATTGCCGTCTATTCCTGTTGCGCTTGTCTTGTGATGAAGGGTGATGTTTTGCCCCCTGGCTTTAACAAATAGAGTCATTAGACATTTAAATAGCTTTTAAGAGGATTTCTTTTGACAAAAACAGCATGGTTGTGATAGATTTATGTGCCTCTAAGCGGCTTATTAAAATACCTCTATTTAAAAGAAAAACTGTGAAGAAATTATGAAGAAATGGAATAAATCAGAAAAACTATTCAGAAAAGCACAAAAGCTTATCCCCGGTGGTGTCAATAGTCCTGTCAGGGCTTTTAAGGCCGTTGGGGGCAGTCCTGTATTCATAGCTTCAGCAAAGGGGTCGAATATCCATGATGTGGATGGTAATGTATATATAGATTACGTGCTCTCCTGGGGTCCGATGATACTTGGTCATGCTCACCCCGGGGTGGTCAGGGCATTGAAGGCGGCGGTTGAGCGGGGAACAAGTTACGGGGCTCCAACGGCCCTTGAGATAAAGCTTGCCGAGATGGTTCTAAGTGCCTATCCCTCCATGGATAAAATAAGAATGGTAAACTCCGGTACTGAGGCGACAATGAGTGCAATCAGGCTGGCCAGGGGGGTTACGGGAAGGGACAAGGTTATCAAGTTTGAGGGATGTTATCACGGTCATGCCGACGGCCTTTTAGTGAAGGCAGGCTCGGGTGCAGCCACCTTTGGTGTTCCGGACAGTCCGGGTGTTCCAGGGTCTTATGCGAGAAATACACTGACAGTACCCTTTAATGACATGAAGACATTAAAAGGTGTTATTGAAAAGGACTGGAAGAATATAGCATGTGTAATTATTGAGCCCGTGGTTGGCAATATGGGATGTGTCCTTCCGAAAAAGGGTTTTCTTGAAGGTTTAAGGAGACTTACAAAAAAATTCGGGATTGTTCTTATCTTTGATGAAGTTATGACGGGATTCAGGGTCTCTTATGGAGGAGCCCAGGCATATTACGGCATAGAGCCCGACATGACGTGTCTTGGCAAGGTGATAGGCGGCGGTCTGCCGGTAGGCGCCTATGGGGGTAAGGCAGAGATTATGTCGGAGGTTGCACCTGTGGGACCTGTATATCAGGCAGGCACTCTTTCAGGTAACCCACTTGCCATGACCGCGGGTATAGAGACACTGAAGGCTCTCTCTAAAAAAGGAGTGTATGAGAGGCTGGAGGATAAGTCCCGGGCATTGGAGGAAGGGCTTAAAGATGCTTCAAAGCGGGCAGGGGTAAAGACCAGGTTTTACAGGGCTGGAACCATGTTTTGTACGTATTTTACAGACAAAGGTGTCCATGATTACAGTACTGCAAAACTTTCCGATACTGAAAGTTTTGCAAAGTTCTTCAGGGGGATGTTAAAGAGGGGGGTGAATATTGCTCCGAGCCAGTTTGAGGCAGGGTTTATCTCACTTGCACATTCCGCTCGGGATATTGACAGGACTATCGGGGCTGCGTACGAGGCGATGAAAGATATATAGTGTCTGTCGTGATGCTCGCTGGTTAAAACCTAAAATAAAAATAACAAAGAACCAGTAACTCCACTAACATGAAACCAAAGACCGTATGAGGTGAAAGTGATGAAGTGGTTCAGTTGGATAAAAGAAAGCCTTACTTTAAAGGCGAAGATAATTATTGCTGTGTTGCTCCTCGTAATAATTATCGGCGGTGGTGTAGTAGCCTTCAAGTTTTATGATTTTACCCAGAACAACCCGAAGTTCTGTATTAGCTGTCATTTAATGAAACCGGCGTATAACGCCTGGAAGAAGAGTAAGCATTCCGGGATCAATTGTCATGAGTGTCATCACCTTACCATTCCTGACCAGAACAGGCTTCTTATTACTTTTATTCTACGCAGGCCGAAGACTGTTCCCCCGAGGCATGGCGAGATAATCGTTTCTTCGGATAAATGTACGAAGTGTCATTGGGAGAAAAACAAGAAGTATCCGGACGCCAAAAAAATAAACAACTCCAGGCTGCACGCCAAGCATTATTTTATGGAAGAGATAGCCTGTACCAAGTGTCATGGATATATACTTCACAAATTCCTGCCTGGTGCAACATTCTGTGTGAGGTGTCATCAGGGTAAAAAGGTTCACGGCATGAAAGGGCTGGCATGTCTTAATTGTCATACGGACCGCCAGGGAGACCTGAGGCCTGGACGAAAGAAGTGTCTTTTCTGTCACGGTACTGAAGCGGTAAGGAAAGAACTGATAGCAGCCGACACAATGGATGTCCAGTTCTTTCAGCCTACTAAAGAGCAGATCAAGAATGCACCAAAGATAAATGTGCCCAAGGATGCTCCAATGCAGTTTTATTGTTACAAGTGCCACAAGCCTCACACAAAACTGATGCCGGGCCAGGGGAAATGCATGAGCTGTCATTCCCGGATACTGGAAGTGGGCAGACACAAGTTGCATGTCCAGACAATGGGGCTTGAATGCACGAAGTGTCATTTACCGCATTCATGGAGGGTAACAAAGAAGCAGGCAAAGACTACCTGCACTCAATGCCATAAATACAGGGATCCGCTTAGTTTTATCGGTCCCGAAGGCTGAGTTATAAAGCAGGCAGTGTAGTTTCTTTGCTATTTAAGTTATAAAATGCATAATTAAACGAGAGGAGGCAGGTTTATGAGTAGTCATGTGTTGCGCCCCCTGTGGGTGGTGATAGGTGTTATCGCACTTATCCTTGTCGCAAGATACTTTATTGTTCCGCCTGATTTTGGAATTCAGGAAAGAGGGTTCATGTACGGCTATCATCGAAAGAGCAATGAGGCTGAGTGGAAGGCATTCAAGGTGAAATATCGGACGAGAAAGTACTGTAAGGATTGCCATTCAGACAAGTATAAATCCATCATGGCTTCAAAGCACAAGATAATCCAGTGCGAAAACTGCCATGGTCCTGCTATTGACCACCCTGAAAATCCCGCAAAGCTTGTTATCAACAAAAGCAGGTCGCTCTGTATCAGGTGCCATGCCCAGCTCCTTTATCCAGGGACCCGGAGGGCAAAGATCAAGGGCATTAATCCGGAAAAACATAACGCAGGTATGGAATGCAGTATGTGTCATAACCCGCATAAACCAGATATGGAGGGTTGGTAATGAGTATATCGCGAAGAGATTTTTTAATGTCCACACTCAAAATTGCCGTTGCATCGGCACTTCCGCTGAGTGCCTTCAAGTTTCTGAGCCCTGCCGAGGCAAAGGCTGCTATTAAGGCTGCCAATGTCAGATGGGGGTTCCTGGTTGACACATATAAGTGTGTCGGCTGCGGGTTTTGTGTGAAGGCATGCAAGATAGAGAACGAAGTCCCCTATGATGCACCTGTCACAAGGACCTGGGTTGAGAGATATCTGATCCTGAAAAACGGGCGGGTGGTTACAGATACACCCCTGGGGGGAAGGGATGGTTTTACCGGACTGAAGGTGCGGGGAGAAACAATAGAGCCGAAGGATGTCGCCAAGGCCTATTTTGTTCCAAAGCTCTGCAACCAGTGTGAAAACCCACCCTGCGTTCAGGTATGTCCTGTAGGTGCAACCTATCAGACGGCAGACGGGGTTGTGCTTATCGACAGGACGTGGTGTATAGGATGTGGATACTGTATTATGGCATGCCCTTATGGGGCGAGGTTCTTCCACCCAGTATACAAGGTAGCGGAAAAGTGCACTTTCTGTTATCACCGCATCAGTAAAGGCATGAAGACAGCCTGTGTGGATGCCTGTCCGTTCGGTGCAAGGCAGATAGGCAATCTGAAGGACCCGAACGATCCTGTTACAAAGACGGTTATGACGGAAAGGGTTGCTGTCTTAAAGGCTGAATACGGAACCAAACCCCAGGCTTATTACATTGGCCTGGATGAAAATGTGAGGTGATAAAATGACACAACCATGGACGTACCCGGAAGCTTTATGGACAGTAAAAGATCTCTTTGTCTATCCTAATGAATATATTTACTGGAGTATCCAGATAGTCATGTATCCATTGATGACGGGACTGGTTGCAGGCGCCTTTGTCCTTTCGTCTCTCTACCATGTTTTTGGACTGGAAGACCTTAAGGATATGGCCAAGTTCTCCCTTGTCTTCTCTTTTGCCCTGCTTATAGTAGCGCCCATGCCGTTGATGTTTCATCTCCAGCAGCCACAAAGAGGGATGGAGGTCTTCTTTACCCCCCATTTCACTTCTGCAATCTCAGCTTTCGGCATAGTCTTTTTCTCATATTCAATAATCGTGGCCAGCGAGATATGGTTTGTCTACAGGAAATTTTTTGTTGAACAATCCATTGCCTTAAAAGGCAAGGACGGTATTGGTAACAGCCTTAAACAATTGTTGTATTCGGTACTTACCCTCGGTGCCTTTGATATCGGTGAAAAGGCCCTGCATAAGGATGAGAAGGCAATAAAGATACTGGCCGGCATCGGTATACCTGTCGCCTGCTTCCTGCATGGTTATGCAGGCTTCATCTTCGGCTCGGTTAAGGCAAACGCATTGTGGATGACACCGCTTATGCCTGTAATATTCATTATGTCTGCCATTGTTTCAGGTATCGCCCTCTGTATGTTGACCTATATAGTGATAATGGAATGGAGAAAATTCAGGATCAAGAGATCCAGAAAACCCGGTGACATGATAACTGTCAAAGAAGTTGGCGGGGCCGAGATTAACCTTGTCAGAACGACTTCCAAGTATCTCATTGGCTTTATGATAGCTGCGATAACCCTTGAAATCCTTGACCTTATATTCAGGGGTTATACCGCTGTGAAGTCATGGGATATCCTACGCTCAATCATATACGACAGAGACTTCGTCAGCATATTTATCCTCCAGTATACCCTTGGATATCTTGTTCCTTTCATTATGCTCCTGCTCCCGCGGCTTACAATAAAGAGGACGGCCGTGGCCCTTGTGCTGGTTATATTCGGGGTATTCATGATGAGGTGGAATGTTGTGATTGGGGGACAGGCATTTTCCCTCTCTTTTGCCGGATATATGGACTATAAGATTCCTGTTATTCCGAATACCCTGGACGCCTTTAAAGAAGGGCTTTTCGGTGCGCTTCTCATTGGTATTATGCCCTTTATCCTCTTCTGGGGCATTAATAAACTCCTTCCCTCGCTGAAGTATAAATAAATGCGACCAATCCCGGGATGGCAGGAAACAACCTGCCATCCCGGGATTTTTTGGCCGTATTTGTTTTAAAATTTATTTGTGTCATTATATTCCCGGAATAAGACCCTGCCGGTTTCCTGTAAAGTGAGCGGATCACCCTTCCTGATAACGGAGTTAAATACAAAAGTTCCGCCACCCCATGATTCCGTTTTGGCCATAAGGGGTTGACGGATGGGGGAAAACAGGAACAAGGAACTCTGGCGGCAGCTCCTGGACGCAAGCGCAATCCCGTTAAATCTCGTGGCTGCTACCTTTGTGGGGTTTGCCATTGGTTACGGTCTTGATAAATTGTTTGGAACCACTCCCTATCTCACAATAATTTTTTTCATTCTGGGTATAATTGCGGGGTTCCTGGAGCTATTCAGGTATGCAAAGAGAATGGAACGTGAAGATGATAAAAAGGATAAATAGGCAGGCGATTTTCGTCCTGATCCCCCTGTCCCTCCTATCGGCCCTGATAGAATGGAAAAAACTGCCCCTCAGTATTCTGACGGGTGGGGCTCTCGCCCTTGTTAACCTGAAGGGCCTTCACTGGGAGGTGCTCGGCCTGACGAATCCCGAGGCAGCCCGGGGAGCAATGGGGAGCCTCCTCTTTTTCAGTATGTTCAGGCTCCTGATAATCTTTATTATACTTACGGTACTCCTGTCTTTCAGACTCATAAATATCCTTGGCGCACTTACCGGTCTGACGGTCGTTTTTATATTAATAATGAAGGAGGGGTTGGCGGAGGCAGGAAGGTTGTGAAAATCACGGAAGGCCGGCCGGAATATCCCCCATCCTTGTTGCATAAAACCTCGCTGATTATTTAAAATTAAAGTATGGTTTCTATTCTTAAAAAGATATTCGGGACAAAGAATGACAGGGAGATTAAGAGGATCCGGCCCATGGTTGATCGTATCAACAGCCTGGAGCCTGATATCTCTGCACTTTCAGATGCACAGTTGAGGGCCAAGACAGAAGAGTTCAAGCAGAGGATTGAGAAAGGGGAGCCCCTTGATGATATCCTCTATGAGGCATTTGCGATCGTAAGGGAGACATCAAAAAGGCTTCTCCACATGAGGCACTTTGATGTTCAGATTATCGGTGCCATAGTCCTTCATGAGGGAAAGATTGCCGAGATGAAGACAGGTGAAGGTAAGACACTTGTTGCAACCATGCCCGTCTATCTGAACGCCCTTGACGGCAGGGGCGTCCATGTGGTGACCGTCAATGATTACCTTGCAAAGAGGGATGCCCAGTGGATGAGTCCTTTATATCATCACCTCGGCCTCTCCGTCGGCGTTATACAGCATGATGCCTCTTTTCTTTTTGACCCTGAGTCCCGCTCCGACGACAAACAGCATGACAGGTTCAGGCCTTGCTCCCGCAAGGAGGCTTACGGTGCCGATATAACTTATGGAACGAACAATGAGTTCGGCTTTGATTACCTCAGGGATAATATGAAGTATGATATTGCGGACTACTGCCAGAGGGAACTGAACTATGCAATAGTCGACGAAGTGGACAGCATCCTGATTGATGAGGCAAGGACGCCACTTATCATTTCAGGCCCGTCGGAAGAATCAACCGACAAATACTACAAAATTGACCGGATAGCACCAAAACTTCATAACGAGGTTGACTTCACAATAGATGAAAAGGCAAAGACGGTCATACTCACGGAAGAAGGGAGTATAAAGGCCGAGCAGCTCCTTGGTGTGGAGAATCTTTTTGACCCCGTCAATATAGAACTTGTTCACCATGTACTGCAGGCCCTTAAGGCCCATCATCTGTTTAAGCTTGATGTGGATTATGTTATCAAGGACGGCCAGATTATCATAGTGGATGAATTCACAGGCAGGCTGATGCCCGGAAGACGCTGGTCGGACGGACTTCATCAGGCAATTGAGGCCAAAGAGGGTGTGAAGATCGAGAGCGAAAATCAGACCCTTGCCACCATAACCTTCCAGAACTATTTCCGGATGTACAACAAACTTGCAGGGATGACCGGTACTGCGGATACAGAGGCTGAAGAGTTTGCAAACATCTATGACCTTGATGTACTGGTGATACCCACTAACAAGCCGATGGTACGTAAGGATTATCCCGACATGATTTATAAAACGGAAAATGCCAAGTTTAATGCAGTGCTCAACGAGATAGAAGAGTGTTATAAAAAAGGCCAGCCCGTACTTGTGGGTACAATATCAATTTCGGGATCCGAACTGCTCAGTAAGATGCTTAAGAAAAAGGGAATTCCCCATTTTGTTCTGAATGCAAAGTATCACGAGAAAGAGGCCCAGATAATATCCCAGGCAGGCAGGCCCGGTGCCGTTACCATTGCAACCAACATGGCCGGCAGGGGAACGGATATAGTACTTGGAGGCAACACGGAAGGCATTGTGGAGGAGTTTTTAGGGAAGAAAAAAGACTCCAAGGAAGAGGACAGGGAAGAGGCATTAAAGCGTGCTGAAGTTATCTGCCGGGAGAATCGTGACAAGGTTGTGCAGGCTGGAGGATTACATATTCTGGGCACGGAGAGACATGAGGCAAGGAGGATCGATAATCAGCTCAGGGGACGTTCAGGCCGTCAGGGAGACCCTGGTTCTTCAAGGTTCTACCTTGCTCTTGAAGACGACCTTATGCGTATATTTGCCTCAGACAGGATTTCAGGGTTAATGAACCGGCTCGGGATGGATGAGAGTATACCGATTGAGAACAGGGTTGTTTCCAAGGCAATTGAGAATGCACAGAGACGTGTGGAGGCCCATAACTTTGACATAAGAAAGCATCTCATTGAATATGATGATGTGATGAATAAACAGAGGATAGAGATATATGCCTTCAGAAAAGAAATCCTGGAGGCGGAATCTCTCAAAGACAAGATAGATGAGTTGATTGAGGAAATAGTTGATTCCCTGCTGGCCCTGTACTGTCCCGAAGACCGTCACGCCGAATACTGGGATATTAAGGAGCTGAACAATTCCATTTACGGCATATTTGGTCTTAAGTCTGAAAAGCTGTCCGGGATATCGGGCATTGAGGCTTTGAGAGAGACGCTTATTGGAGAAGTGAAGGGATTCTACGAAAACAAGGAGCAGGAGATAGGCAGTGATTTGATGCGGTATCTGGAGAAGATCATAACGCTCCAGGTGGTGGATAATCAGTGGAAGGACCATCTCCTGGCCATGGACTATCTCAAGGAGGGTATCGGACTGAGGGGCTATGGACAGAAAGACCCCCTTGTTGAATATAAACGTGAAGCATTTGACATGTTTTCAGATATGACTGAACGTATAAGGACGGAGGTCCTGACAAGACTTTACAGGGTACAGGTGAGATCAGAGGAAGAGGCATCAAAGGTCTCGCAGCAACACCAGTTAAGTCTTGTGTACAATCGTGGCAGTGATGGTGAGGCACAGCGGCCCGTAAAGAGATCGAAGAAGGTTGGCCGTAATGAACCGTGTCCCTGCGGCAGTGGAAGGAAATATAAAAAATGCTGTGGAGTAAATGCCTAAAATACTCGTTATAGCTCCCCCTTCCAAAGATCCAACCCCTATATTACATAATTGTGGCTTTAATGATTTGACCCTGAAAAAGGAACTTCCGGTAAAGCAGGACAGCCCTGACTTTCCCCCGGATATTATTATCCTTAACGAAGGTCTCACAACCAGAAAAGGTCTTCAGCAGTTGGACAAGGCATTTCCCTCGGTACCCAAGGTTGTCCTGTCGGCTAAAAAAAACAAGAGGCTTTCCTTTATAAAGGAACGCCCCCTCTCCGATTTATTAATAAATCCGGAATGTAAAGAGCTTATAGAGTCAATAAAAAGGCTGGAATATGAGAAAAGCCTGATTACAGAGAACCTGTTGCTTAAAAAAGAAGGCGCTATCCTTTGCAGATTGACTGATATTTTTGATGAGATCAGCCATATACTGAAGGGGTCGGATGAATTGGATGATGTCCTTTCAAAGATAATGAACAGGGTAAAATTTGTGGCAGGGGCAAGGGGCTGGGTAATACTGTTAAGGGACGATAAGAGGGATGAGTTATACGTTATGCAGGCCTCTGCTAAAAAGACCAAACGGTCGGGGAATTGCAGACTGAAGGTCGGTGAAGGTATCGCAGGATGGGTTGTTGAAAAGGGAAAGCCCGTGATTGTTAATGATGTTACTGAAGACAAACGGTTTCTTTCAGGAATTGACGGATACACCTCAGTTAATACAAGGTCCGTCATGACTGTTCCTATCGGAGATAAGGACGGGGTCCTTGGCGTAATGGAGATGATTAACAGCAGGAACGCCGGGGGATTTACCGGTGAGGATCTGCGACTTGTGACAAGGCTCTCCGGCCTTGTTGCGACGGCAATTAATCTGACGACAATTCATCAGAAGATGGAAGAGCTCGCCATAACCGATGACCTCACAAAGTTGTTTAATTCAAGGTATCTTCAGAGAACCCTTGATATGGAGATTGAAAGGTGTAAGCGTTATAAAACCTCTATCTCCCTTATCTTTATGGACATTGACTATTTCAAACATATAAATGACAGACACGGTCATCTGGTGGGCAGCAAGGTCCTGGTTGAAGTTGGACAGCTCCTGCTGAAAAAGCTCCGAGCAGTGGATATTGTAGCCCGCTACGGAGGCGATGAATTTGTGATAGTCCTGCCGCAGACATTTCCCAGATACGCGGCCCAGATAGCTGAAAGGCTCAGAAAGACGATTGCATCTACAGGCTTTTTGAAGAAAGAGGGATACAGTATCAGGTTGACTGCAAGTTTTGGAGTTGCTTCGTATCCGGAAACTGCAAATTCAAAGGAAGACCTCATGCGGCTTGCTGATGAGGCCATGTATAAGGTAAAGTACCAGACAAGAAATGGTGTTTATGCTATAATCTAATAAAATATACAGGACTTCTTTTCGTGGATACAGACAAACACGGATTATCAGTATCGGCATTGTTTTGAAATGGTAAATAATGGCACTTTTTAATTACGCTACAAAAGAGATTACCCTGAAGATTGTCTATTATGGGCCGGGGCTTAGTGGCAAGACCACGAACCTCCAGCACCTACATTCCGTGCTGAGTCCCGAGAGAAGGGGTAAGCTCCTCTCACTCGCTACCGAGGCGGACAGGACCCTGTTTTTTGATTTCATGCCGGTAGAGCTGGGTAAAATAAAGGACTTCTCGATAAGGTTTCAGCTCTATACCGTTCCCGGCCAGGTGAGGTACAATGCAACGAGAAAACTTGTGCTGAAAGGGGCGGATGGCGTGGTTTTAGTCTCAGACTCTCAAAGAATGATGAGGGAGCAGAACAGTGAGAGTCTCGCAAATAT
>CAZXDE010000021.1:0-17646 GCA_964639515.1 uncultured Thermodesulfovibrio sp. | reverse complement strand
TGGAGCAAGGAGTGGAAAGAGCTCCTTTGCCCTGAACGAGGCTTCAAAGGTCTCAGGGCAAAAGGCATATATTGCCACAGCAGAGTCACTTGACAAGGAGATGGACGAGCGTATAAGAAAACACAGGCAGGATCGGGGAGACGAGTGGGAGACCCTGGAAGAGCCTGTGGCAATGCCTGCCCTTATACGAAGGGTTTCCGACCGCTACAGCGTGCTCCTTGTTGACTGTCTTACTCTCTGGCTCTCCAACATCATCGGCAGCAGGCCGGGTAATGCCCAGCCCCTGGTTGAAGAGGAGATAAGCAGGTTCGTCCGCGTGCTGACTGACTTTAAGGACTCAACTGCCCGCTCGTCACTGTATGTGGTCTCCAACGAGGTGGGCATGGGGATAGTGCCGGACAATCGGCTGGCCAGGTTCTTCAGGGATATGGCTGGGTGGTTGAATCAGGAGGTGGCAGGGGTGGCAGATGAGGTCTATCTGGTAGTGAGCGGGATACCGCTTAAGGTGAAGGGATAGTTTTTTAATGGTTTGCTTGAATACGGTTACTCATAGATTGGCTATAAACCGAATCCGGAGACAAGGGGTCTAAAGGAGAGACATGATTGACCCTTCACTCATTCTCGTCGGGCATCCGGCCCTCCTCCGAGGTAAGTATCACGCTTCACCCTCCAGGTGAAGCTTTTGTGATACTTAAAACCGTTCAGGGTCAATCACGTCTCTCCTTTACGTTGCCCAACGCTGTTTTTATCGCTCGAACCGGGAATTGATAAAATTAACATCCTTTCCTTGGTGGAGCCTTTTTATTGTGCTGTACCCGTAGGGGCGAGGTTGCCTCGCCCTCTCTTCTGGAAAATTGGACATAAAAGTTATAAAATTAACTGCTAACGGAGGTAGATACGCCATGAAGATTGAGGAGAGACTGTCACATATTAAACCCGTGAGAAAGGAACTGTATTCCGCAGCCCAAAGACGCCTTGACAACCTTACCAAGCCGCCCGGCAGTCTCGGAAGGCTCGAGGAATTCGCCGGAAGGCTTGTGGCCATCTATGAGACGGAGATGCCGGAGATACCGAAGAAGGTCGTCTTTACATTTGCAGGTAACCATGGTGTGGCTGAGGAGGGTGTTTCCGCCTATCCCTCAGAGGTGACCAGGCAGATGGTCTTCAACTTTCTCACCGGCGGGGCTGGAATCAATGTGCTTGCAAGACATGCAGGTGCAGAGGTCGTAGTTGTCGATATTGGTGTGGACTTTGATTTTCAGGATTCTGAAGGGCTTGTGAAGAAAAAGGTCGTGCATGGGACAAGGAACATGACAAAAGGGCCTGCAATGACAAGGGATGAGGTGCTGAGGTGCATGGAGGCGGGGATTGAGCTTGCCGAAGAATATGCAGAAAAGGGGTTTAAACTCTTTGCCACAGGTGAGATGGGCATTGCCAATACAACCCCCTCATCGGCCATAGCTGCCGTTATAACCGGAAGCCCTGTTTCCGAGGTGACGGGCAGGGGAACGGGGATCGGAGATGAGGCCCTTAAGAAAAAGAGAGCGGTTATAGAGAAGGCCATAAGTATTAACAGGCCGGACCCGAAAGACCCGGTTGATGTGCTCTCAAAGGTGGGAGGGGCTGAGATAGGGGGAATTGCAGGGCTCTGTATCGGTGCTGCAGCACGCGGTATCCCGGTTGTGGTTGACGGCTTTATATCCACGGCAGGCGCCCTTATTGCCTGGTCTCTCAACCCTGTTGTAGCAGACTACCTCTTTGCAGCCCATAACTCCCAGGAGACAGGACACAGGGCCATGCTTGAGCATATGGGACTCCGGCCCATCCTTGATCTTGATCTCCGCCTTGGTGAGGGGACAGGCGCAGCGCTTGCCATGACCCTGATGGATGCAGGGCTCAAAATATACAGGGAGATGGCAACGTTTCAGGAGGCAGGAGTTACAGGGGAGACGACCGGCTGAACACACGGTCTCTCTATCTGTCATTCCGGCTCCTGTTCTCCGTAGTATTACGAAGGATGAATGTCCGGAATCGTTCTTTAAGACGGACCCCCGACTCGCTCCACATGCGGGAAAGACAAATAACCGTAGTTTATACACAGACTCTGTATAGAGAGGTTTTGATGGTACAGTCACTTTGAAGGGTTTTTTACTTGCATTACAGTTTTTGACCATACTGCCTGTCAGGCTCAGGGGCAGGATATCCGGGAGGGATGTTGGCAGGAGTACTGCGTTCTTTCCCCTCGTAGGGCTGATCAAGGGAGGGCTGCTGGTCCTGGCCTATGCAGCGTTTGACCCTTTCCTGCCATCGGCGATTACCGCAGCCCTGCTGCTTATCGTCTCGGTCTTAATCAACGGCGGTTTCCACCTCGACGGCCTTGCAGATACCTTTGATGCCATTGCCTCCGGAAAGCCGAGGCAGGGAAAACTCGATATAATGAAAGACAGCACGACAGGGCCGATCGGGGTTACGGCAATAGTGCTTGTCCTGCTATTAAAATACCTCCTGATTCTTGACTTATTCTCAATCAGTCCCATCCCATATCTCCTGCTCTTTCCTGTAATCGGTGCATGGTCCATGGTGGCAGCCATATTTCATGGCAGGAGTGCGAGGAAAGAGGGCCTCGGGTATTTACTTATCAAGGAGACAGGCGGGGCTCAATTCGTCTGCTCCGCGGTTATTGTAATGGTGATTTTTGTGTCGGGAAGGTTTCTCTCCTTAAGCCACATTGCCTTTCCTTCAATCCCGTTCTCGGCATTACTCGTGGCTGCGGCATATATCTTTACACTGCCTTTGATGAAGTTTTTTGCCAGGCACTTCAGTGGTCTTACAGGAGACAATCTCGGTGCAATATGTGAACTGAACGAGGTCTTTTTTCTCCTGATAATAGCAGGGGTATATGGAGGATAACGGTCGGAAATGTTATAATTCCGCCATGAATGTTACGGTAGACCAGGATACGTGTATCGGTTGCGGTGCCTGTGCAGAGATATGCCCTGCCGTATTTTTTCTTGATGAAGCAGTGGGTAAGTCAAGGGTAATTGACCCGGATGCCTGTGAGTATGCGGGCTGTTGCGAGGCGGCTGAGGAGAATTGTCCTGTTGAGGCTATAAGTATAGAGGGGGACTCAGGGTTTTAGGGACAGCGATATTCATAAGGTTATCCGTCTCCTCGGAAAACAGGTAAAGACCCTCAAAGTCCCATGGCTTGAGGAGATGGCCGGGACTGAGAAGGACCCTTTTAAAATACTCCTGTCCTGCCTCCTCAGTCTGAGAACCCAGGACAGGACTACAGGTGAGGCATCGAGGAGACTGTTTGCCCTTGCCTCCACACCTGAAGCCATGGCTTCCCTGAGTGAAGATGCTATCCGGAAGGCCATCTATCCTGTTGGTTTCTATAGAGTTAAGGCCGGCCGGATAAAGGCACTGAGTGAGACTCTTGTCCGCAAATACAACGGCAGGGTGCCCGACACCATTGACGAACTTCTCAGATTAAAAGGTGTCGGCAGAAAGACCGCCAACCTTGTTGTCACCCTTGCCTACAACAGGCCGGGCATATGTGTTGACACCCACGTGCACAGGATTACCAACCGCTGGGGTTATGTCAGGACAAAAACCCCGGAGGAGACCGAATTCGTGCTCAGGGAAAAACTCCCCGGGCAATACTGGAAGGAGATAAACGGCCTGCTTGTGGCCTTTGGCCAGGGCATATGTAAACCCGTCTCCCCGTTCTGCAGTAACTGCAACATTTATGGTTTCTGTGACAGGACTGGGGTTTCCAGCAGCAGGTAAGGGTTATGTGAAAGTGTAAGGTGCTGACGGGTTGTCAGGCACAGGCACGGCCGGGATCGAGAAGGATGCGGCAGTCTGCGATGGAACATCCCGAGCCCTGTTCGTGAACAATGAGGGGGTTGATATCCAGCTCAGCGATTTCCGGATTTTCAGTGGCCAAAGCCGAAAGCCGCATAAGGCACTTTTCCAGCTCCTCGATGTCACGTAATGGGGCGCCCCGGGCCCCTGTCAGCATTGGATAGGCCTTGATGGAACGCACCATAAACTTTGCCCCGTTATGCCTGATCGGTGCGAGTCTGAAGCTGACATCCTTAAAGATTTCCACAAATATGCCGCCGAGTCCGAACATGAGGAGCGGGCCGAAGACTTTATGCCGGTTAATGCCGAGAATCACTTCAGTCCCTTCGGCAGCCATCTGCTGAACATAAATGCCCTGTATCTGTGCCTCCGGCACGTTCTTGCGGACCGTAGAGATGATGGACTCAAAGGCAGCGACTGCTTCCTCCGGATTCCTGACCCCCACCCTGACTCCACCAACATCGGATTTATGAATAACCTGGGGTGAAACAATCTTGAAAGCGCAGGCACCGAGTGACTTTACGGCCTCAGCTGCTTCCTCAGCAGTTGTGGCAAGCCGGGCCGGCAGCACAGGAAAACCATATGCTGCAAGTATTTCATTACCTTCCACTTCCCCCAGATATTTTATGCCGGAGGCCAAAGACTCCTCGATCATCTTCCTGGCCCTGGCCCTGTCGAATGAAAGCTCGAACTCTCTGGCATGGGGACGGTGAATCCACTTGGAATGCTGGTACAGCGCCCCCATGACCCGGGCCGCAGTCTCCGGAAAGGGATAATGAGGGATCCCGTTTTCCTCAAGGATTGCAACACCCTTTGAGACATCCATCAAGCCCATAAAGGAGGCGACTACCGGTTTTCCGCTCTTTCGGGCCAGGTCCGGAATGATGGATGCGGTCTTCTCGATTTCGGTCATGGATTGCGGGGTGAGAATAAAGATAACCCCGTCTACATTCTCATCGGTTAATACCGCTTCAAGCGCCGCCCGGTACCGCTCTGAACCGGCGTCTCCGATAACATCCACCGGATTGTGAATGTTTGCAGTACTGGGTAAATGGCTTTTGAGTGCCTCTGTGGTCTTATCGCTGAACCGGGCAAGTCTCAGGCCCGAATGAATGGTGACGTCAGTGGCGATAATGCCGGGGCCGCCTGCATTTGTAACGATGGCAATCCGGTCGGATTTGGGCAGTGGCTGACAGCCGAAGGCAAGGGCGCAATCGAACAGCTCCTCAATTGTCTGCACCCGGAAGACCCCGGACTGCTGGAAGAGGGCATTGTAAACAGCTTCAGTGCCTGCAAGTGAGCCGGTATGGGAACTGACCGCTGCTGCCCCCTCAGCCGTTCTGCCTGATTTAATGGCCAGAATCGGCGTGGGATTATCTCCTCCGGTAATCTCTCGCACTGTTTTTATAAACTCAAAGCCGTGGCGCAGTTCCTCCACGTATAGCATGATGACTTTTGTCAGGGGGTCTGCATGGAGGTAGCGGATCAGGGCCAGCTCGTCCACATCAGCCTTGTTGCCCACGGAGATGAACTTTGAAAAACCCATATTGCGCTTGGCCGCAAAGTCCAGAACCGCTGTGCACAGGGCTCCTGACTGACTGATAAAGGCAATGTTTCCGGGATGGGCCTTTTGCCTGGCAAAACTGGCATTGAGACTCACAGGACCGTCTGTATTGATTACCCCAAGGCAATTGGGGCCCACAAGCCTGATATTGTTTTCCTGACAGACGGACAGGAGTTCTTGCTCTATTTCCGCCCCTGCCGGACCAGTCTCCCTGAACCCGGCTGAAATCACGACGAGGCCTTTTACCCCCTTTTTTGCCGCCTCCCTGGCCACTGCCGGGGTGGATGCAGCAGGAACAATAATAACTGCCAGGTCTACCGGGTCAGGGATATCAGAGATTGACGGATAGGCCCTCACACCGCAAACCGATTTCGCCT
This sequence comes from uncultured Thermodesulfovibrio sp., assembly GCA_964639515.1. Classification (GTDB taxonomy): domain Bacteria; phylum Nitrospirota; class Thermodesulfovibrionia; order Thermodesulfovibrionales; family JdFR-85; genus BMS3Bbin07. The sequence continues at coordinate 11,836 of CAZXDE010000021.1, read as the reverse complement.
TCAGGTTTACGGGATAGAGAATACCGGAAAAGTTTCCCTGAAGAAGGTTTTTAAAAACAGCAAGGCCCACACTTTCCGGACGGTTTGATGCACCGATAACCGCCACGGTTGTAGGGCAAAAGATGACATCCAGCCCTTCGGGAAATGCAGATTCCCTCTGTCTGCAGGGGGTAAAATCAGGAGATAGTGGAGAGTCCGTCATTGTTATTTCCTCTCATTCATTGTCAATGTTATGTAGCGTTAAAAGAGATACTTTCATATACCCGGGTGATCTGATATGGGTCTGTTTTTTTGCCGATTGGTTTGATGTTAGCATAAGGGATGAAAAAATTCAATAACGCTGTGTGATAAAGGGCTGCTTGACAGAAGGGTTCTTCTTGTTTTATCATTATATCACGATATAGTGATATAATGATGAGAGGGGACATGTTGAGAGATTTTATTTTACAGGCAAAGGCAGTATCCGACGAGACACGGGTGAGGATATTGAAACTCCTTGAAGGCAGGGAGTTATGTGTCTGTCAGTTGATGGACATATTGAGAATGGGACAGTCAACGGTCTCAAAACATCTCGGGATACTGAAGACAGCGGGTCTCGTTGAATGCAGAAGAGACGGAACCTGGACATTCTATCGCCTGCCGGATAAATTGATAAACACCTATAATCTCGACTTCCTGAAACTCCTCTCTTCATGCCTTGTGGGTGATGCCCTGATACTGGAGGATAAAAAGAGGTTAAAAGAGTCTGTCAGACAGGATATAAAGGTCTTGTGCAAGCCTGTCAAAGGGGGGAGCAACAGCAAAAAATAACTCGTTACGTGTGTTTAGGGTTAACGTTCATGGAGGTAAAAAATGTTTAAGGTAATGTTTTTATGTACGGGAAATTCCTGCCGCTCGCAGATGGCGGAGGGGCTTGCGCGGGGACTCGGGCAAGGACGGGTAGCGGTATATAGCGCAGGACTTATACCGGCAGGCGTAAATCCCTACGCCAAAAAGGTAATGAAGGAGATCGGGTTTGATATTTCCGGTCAGAAATCAAAAGCCATTGATGAAGGACTACTCAGGAAGATGGATGTAATAATTACCCTGTGTGGAAATGCAGCGATAGCATGTCCGGTGACACCTCTGGAAATTAAACGCCTTCACTGGCCCATAGAGGATCCCGTGGAAACCATAGGAACCGATGACGAGATTTTAGAAGCGTTCAGAAAGGCAAGGGATGAGATAAGGGAAAGGATTGAGGGATTTCTTGCTGAAACAACTTAATATTACCGTGTATGGCATGACTGAATTTCAGAAAAGTTTTTTGGGGTCTGACGGTCGATTGGTTTCGGGTTGCTGAAAAACATTGCCCACAGTATCGAGAAGTCAGGCAGGTATAAATGCCTATTCAAAGTTTTCTGAAATTCGGTCATGCCATACAAGCTGGAGCCGGACATAAATGGTTGTTGGAAGCGATATGACAGAGTCTTCACTCATTCTCGTCCCGGCATCCCGCCGGGGCTCCGAGGAAATTTCGCAAATCACCATCCAGGTGAATTTACTGCGAAATTTGAAACCGTTCAGACTCTATCATATCACTTCCTTCCCATGGGCACGGCTTTTTTAATCGCTGGCTCCGGGGAACATTAATAATTTGAAAGAGGAGGTACGGGATGCTCAGAAGGGCACTTGAAATGCTGCACAACTTCAGGCTTCTGCCGGTCTTTGTCATTATCAGTATGGTCATCGGCATTGCAATCAGCAAGTGGTACGGCATTTCGGACTTCCAGCTGACACCACCAATTGATGCCATAAAGGCAATCTTTCACGGCTCATATGAATTCAGCCTTCCAAACACCATTGCCCTCGGCATTGTGGCCGGTCTCTTCATGATGATATACCCTGCAATGGCAAATATCAGGTTTGAGGATTTAGGCAAGGCGGTCCGCTCGCCAAAGCAGCTCCTGATAGTCATGTTCTTCAACTATGCAATAGCGCCATTCTTCATGCTCCTGCTCGCAAAGGTCTTTTTGAGCGGAGAACCTGACCTGTACACAGGTCTTGTCCTCTACGGAATAGCCCCCTGTATTGCAATGGTGATAGTCTTTACATATCTTGCTGCAGGAAACGGCCCCCTTGCCATAATCCTTGTGGCCGTTAACTCGATAATACAGATGATCCTTATCCCGGTTTATGCAAAACTCCTTTTGGGAGAGATAGTTTTTGATGTATGGGTGGTTGGGGAGAGTGTGGTCCTTTATCTCGGCATACCGCTTGCTGCCGGAATACTTACCAGATTTCTTGGGGTCAGGAAGTTTGGCGAGGAGTGGTTTCACAAACTGAAGTTTTATCTTGATACCCTATCCATTGCGGGTTTGTTGTTTACACTCGTTGTAATGTTTGCCCTGAAGGGTGATTTAATTCTTCAAAAACCCGCCTTGATACTTCAGATGGCGATACCGATGACTATCTTCTTCTGGGTAATGTTTGTAGTTGTCTATCTCACGGGCTGGAAAGCAGGGCTTGATTATAAAGATGCCGTTGCCGTGGGGTTTAACTCTACAGGAAGGGATTTTGAGATAGCCATTGCCATTGCAATAACGGCATTTAGCCCTGCTGTGGCACTTGCCACGGTAATCGGGCCATTGATTGAAGTGCCGGTGATGCTTGTGCTTGTGTGGTTTGCAAAGAAAACGGAGCATAAGCTTTTTGGCCTTTCAGTCAACCGTAAGGAGGAATTGACATGAAGATTGAAATCTATGACCCACCGATGTGCTGCTCTTCGGGGCTGTGCGGGCCGGGACTTGATCCGGTACTGATCAAAATGAATGATGCCGTACTGACATTGAGAAAACAGGGCGTTGAAGTAGAAAGATTCAACCTTGCCCAGCAGCCGAAGGCGTTTATGGAAAACCCGGAGGTAAACCCGCTGATCATCAAGAAGGGCAAAAAGATACTGCCGGTTACTATTGTAAACGGTACTATCTTTAAGACAGGCGGGTATCCAGCATATGAGGAGTTGTGCAAGGCTCTCGGGATTGAGCCGATAAGGCAGGAAAAACCAATACCATTAAAGATGATGTAGCAAGAATGTGTGGTTATGGATTTTCTTCATCACGAATTGTCACCCTGAACTTGATTCAGGGTCTCATGAATTTTAAATCTGCGGCCAAAACTTATTAAAGGGAGCAGTAAATGACAAGATATATCTTTTTTTCAGGCAAGGGTGGTGTCGGCAAGACCACCATGGCCTCTGCCACTGCCATTCATTATGCACTGACAGGTAAAAAGACACTGATAGTTACCACTGATCCCGCCTCCAACCTTGCCGACGTATTTGAGCAGGAGATAGGGCATAAGGTAACACCGGTCAGAGGGGTTTTAAAAAACCTCTTTGCCATGGAGATTGACCCTGATGAGGCAACAAAAGAGTACAGGGAGGGGATAATCGGCCCGTACAGGGAGATTATGCCGGCGGATGTAATTGCGTCCCTGGAAGAAAATCTCAGCGGTCCCTGCACCACGGAAATGGCCTCTTTTGACAGGTTCATAGACTTCATGGAGACTGACGAATATGATGTGATTGTCTTTGACACCGCCCCGACAGGACACACGATAAGACTTTTGGAACTCCCTGTGGACTGGTCACGTCATATTGAGGAGGCTTCAAAAGGCTCAGGGCAGACCTGCCTTGGCCCTGTTCAGTCCCTTCAGGACTCAAAGGACAAATACGACCGGGCAACTGCACTTTTGAGGGACCCTGAAAGGACAACCTTTATCTTTGTCATGAGGCCGGACGAACTGTCCCTTTACGAGACTTTGAGGGCATCAGGGGAGCTTGAGACTATCGGCATCAAGTCGGGAGAGATAATCATTAACGGCATCCTGCCCAGGGAGGTCTGCGAGGTTGAATTTTTCAGGAAAAAACATGATGCACAGCAGAAGGTAATCAGCGAAACTGAAAACGCAATAGAGAAGCCGAAACGATACATGTTCCTGCGGGATTACGAAGTAAAAGGGATTGATGCATTGAGAAGCATAGCCGAAGAACTGTTTGCAAAAAATCCCGATACAGCAAAGCCCCATTCCTTAGTCCCCACTTCGGCAAAAGCTGGTGAGGGGGGATATTCACATGAAGAATACAGGTCGGCTCTCACTATTGAAGAGCCTGATATCAACGCCCTCTTCCTGCCGGACGGACAGACAAAGGCGATATTTTTTACAGGCAAGGGAGGCGTCGGAAAGACCACTATATCCTGCATTGCATCACTTTATATTGCACGGAAGGGTTTTAAAACCCTTCTTGTAACAACAGATCCTGCCGCCCATATCGGGGAAGTCCTTGATGTAAAGGTCGGGAGTGAACCGACAAGGGTTACCGGTAATCTCCATGCAGTCATGGTTGACCAGGAAGCGGCTTTTAAAGAGTATAAGGAAAGGATATTGAGCGAGGCAGAGGGGAAATACTCAGAGGATATGCTTGTTGCCATGGAGGAGGAGCTGAATTCACCATGCACAAAAGAAATGGCAGCCTTTGACAGGTTCATACAGTTTATAGAAGACACGGAGTATGAAGTGGTTATCTTTGATACAGCGCCAACGGGTCACACCCTGAGACTCCTTGACCTGCCCTTTGATTATGCCAAACAGGTGGAGATGATGTCGGGAGGCACGGAAGTAAAGGAGAAAGCCGGCGCCCGCTTTAAAAACATTATCCGCATACTCAAGGACAGGAATCAAACGGTTTTCTGCCTGGTCCTCTATCCCGAGTCCACGCCCATAACAGAGTCCTACCGTGCCATGGTGGACCTGAAAGACGCAGGGATTGAGACACAGTTGGTAGTGGCAAATATGGTACTGCCGGAGGAAGTCTGTACAAATAATTTCTTCAGGGGACGGAGGCAAATGCAACTGGGGTATATGGAGGAGATTACAGGGAGATTTAATCTGCCCGTGCTTAGGTTTCCGCTACTGCAGGATGAGATAAAGGGGCTTGGGATACTGAGTGGTGCTGTTGAGCGGTTGTCCGGTTAGAAAGCGGCAATGCAGACGGAAAAATATGATCTTGCAATAATCGGGGCGGGACCTGCGGGTATGATGGCAGCATTACGTGCATCCGGGTGCGGAGCCAATGTTGTTCTTTTAGAGAAAAATAGTATCCCCGGGATAAAACTGTTAATGACGGGCAAAGAAAGGTGCAATATAACCAATGCCGAATCCGATCCTCGAAAATTTGCAGATAATCTGGGGAAAAACGGTAAGTTTCTTCTGAGTGCCCTCTATCATTTCGGAATAAGGGAGACAATCGGTTTTTTTCATGAAAACAATCTGCAAACAAAGATCGAACGTGGCGGCCGGGTATTTCCTGAAAGCGATAAGGCAAAGGATGTGCAGGGGCTTTTTCTCAGACTCATTAAAAAAAACAGGATTACACTGCTTACCGATTGCAGGATAAAGAAAATATCTCAAAGACAGAATAAAATAGAAAAAATCATTCTTGATAATTTCGAGATTAAGGCAGAGAATTATCTCCTCAGCACAGGGGGCCTTTCTTATCCCCGGACAGGCTCTACCGGGGACGGTTATGCCTGGGCAAGGCGGATGGGGCATACGATAATAAAACCCGAACCTGCACTTACCCCGGTACTGGTAAAAGAACGATGGGTGAAAGAGTTAGAGGGATTAAGCCTGAAGAATGTGCGGATTTCGGTTTATCAGGATAATAAGAAACAGGATGACCGCTTCGGCGAGGCCCTGTTTACCGGTTCCGGCCTGAGCGGACCGATAATTCTGGATATGAGCAAGTCAATCGGGAAGCTACTTGTTAATGGCGAGGCGGATTTATTCATTGATTTCAAGCCGGCCCTGGATTTTAAGGTCCTGGACAAGAGAATACTGCTCGATCTGGAAAAGCATGGCAACAGGTCTATAAGGAACATACTTCCCGAACTGCTTCCCAAAAAACTTATTCCTGTAATTCTTGAACCGGCAGGGATAGAACCCGAAAAGAAAGGCCACTCCATAACAAAGGATGAACGTAAAAGACTGCGGTTGCTTTTAAAGCAATTCCCCTTGACAATAGAAGGCTTGTCGGGATTCAACAAGGCAATCATCACTACCGGGGGTGTAAGTTTAAAAGAGATTGATCCGAAGACCATGCGCTCAAGAATAATAAAGAATCTGTACTTTGCAGGCGAAATCCTGGACCTGGACGGGCCTACCGGGGGCTACAACCTGCAGGTTTGCTGGAGCACAGGATATCTTGCAGGAGAAAGTGCGGCCAAAAGCACAGAAGTTCCATCACGGTTTTTTCACACATAAAAACAACCTCTCGTGCTGCCGCTTTATGAAATGGTCGAGCTTAAGGTATAGTATAGGTTGTGAAATTCGAAGAACTGAGTATCCATGAAAAGGTCCTTGAGGGAATCAGGGCCGCCGGGTTTACCGAATGCACCCCTGTTCAGGCCCAGACCCTGCCCCAGGCACTGCAGGGCAAGGACATTGCGGCCCAGGCCCAGACGGGCACCGGCAAGACCGCAGCCTTCCTGATTCCCGTATTCTCGCGCATGCTTGAAGTGCCGTCCCCGGCACGAGGCTCATCCCCCCGTGTGCTCATTATTGCACCAACAAGGGAACTCGTTATCCAGATAGAGGCAGAGGCGAAACTGCTGGGTGGTCCGGCCGGGTTCAGGATTGTCTCTGTCTTCGGTGGCATCGACTATCATAAGCAGCGTGAGGAACTCGCAAAGGGCGTTGACGTGCTGGTAGGCACGCCTGGCCGGCTCATAGATTATCTGAAGCAGCGGGTCTATAGTCTGAAGAAGACACAATTCCTCGTAATTGATGAGGCTGACCGCCTCTTTGACATGGGATTCATCAGCGACCTCCGGTTCATGCTGAGAAGGATGTCCCCGTACGACAAACGGCAATCCATGCTCTTTTCCGCAACCCTTACCACCCGTGTGCTTGAGCTGTGCTATGAACACATGAACATGCCGGAGAAGGTTAGTGTGACGCCCGAGAATGTCACGGTGGAACTGATCAAACAGGAGATATATCACGTTGGCGCGTCCGAGAAAATCGGCCTTCTCATCGGAATCCTCAGGCGTGACCGCAATGGCCGCTATCTGATCTTCTGCAATACCAGGGCGGCAACCGAACGCCTTGAAAGGGTACTTAACGCCAATGATTTGCCGACTGCCGCTATTACAGGAGAGCTACCCCAGAAGAAACGGATGCAGGTGCTTACCCAGTTCAGGGCCGGCACCCTGCCGATCCTTGTGGCAACTGATGTGGCGAGCCGGGGACTGCATATTGACGGGGTGACGCACGTGATCAACTACGACCTTCCCCAGAACCCCGAGGACTATGTGCACCGTATCGGAAGGACCGCCAGGGCCGGAGCAGACGGCATGGCGATAACCCTTGCCTGTGAGAAATATGTCCATTCCCTTGCCGACGTTGAGAAATACATCAGGCAGAAGATACCGCTCATGCCGCTGACGGATGAAATGGTCGTCACCGATTACCGGAAAGTAGCGGGGCGGGCCAGGAAAAAGGGAACTCAGCCTCCTGCTAAAAGGACAAACGTGCCAAAGCGCGGAAGGGTAACAGGACGAAAGGTCCAAAGACCCAAATAATGGAGCTACTGAACCCATCGCATATTCAGATAATCGCAAAAGAACTTGCCGTAAACCCATCACAGGTCAAGTCAACAACTGCGCTGCTTGATGAAGGGGCATCGGTGCCGTTTATCTCCCGTTACCGTAAGGAAGCCACAGGGAGCCTTGACGAGGTCGCAATTGCCGCCATCAGGGACAGGATAGAGAAGCTGAGGGAACTGGACAAACGGCGTGAATCCATTATAAAGTCCCTTGAAGAGCGGGAACTGCTTACAGATGATTTAAAGGCAAGGATTGAAGGGGCGGAATCCATGACCGTACTGGAGGATATCTACCTTCCCTTCCGCCCCAAACGCCGCACACGTGCAACTATAGCAAAGGAAAAGGGGCTTGAGCCGCTTGCATTAAGGATATTTGAGCAGGCTGAAATGGACCCGGAGGCCGAAGCAGCGGCATTCATTGACGCTGAAAAAGGGGTTGCGTCTGTTGACGAGGCACTTGCCGGAGCCAGGGACATCATTGCCGAGTGGGTAAGCGAAGACCAGCGGGCACGGGAAAGGATGCGCGGACTCTTTTGGGCCAAAGGTATCATGCGGTCGAAGGTGATTAAAGGGAAAGAGGAAGAAGGGATAAAGTATAAGGATTATTACGAGTGGGAGGAGCCTGTCTCAAAGGCCCCTTCACACAGGGTCCTGGCCATCCGGCGCGGTGAGAGCGAGGGGTTTCTTACCTTTCGCATAACACCGTCCGAAGATGAGGCCCTGGGCATACTCGAGGCTTTCTTTGTAAAAGGAAGCGGGCCGGCATCAGAGGAGGTGAAATCCGCTGTCCGGGACAGTTTTAAACGCCTGCTCTCATCTTCCATGGAGGCCGAGACACGCCTTGAAGTAAAGAAGAAGGCGGATGAGGAGGCGATACGTGTCTTTGTTGAAAACCTTAGACAGCTTCTGCTTGCCCCGCCCCTTGCCAAAAAGAACCTGCTCGCCATTGACCCTGGGTTCAGGACGGGGTGCAAAGTGGTCTGCCTTGACCGGCAGGGAAAACTGCTCCATAACGATACAATCTATCCCCATTTCTCCGATAAAGGGTCTTCCGAGGCTGCCGAAAAGATCGGGGACCTCTGCACCCGCTTCGGCATCGAGGCGATAGCCATTGGAAACGGCACTGCCGGAAGGGAGACAGAGTCTTTTATCAGGGGCATGGGGCTTTCCGGGGAGATCAACGTGGTGATGGTGAACGAGAGCGGGGCATCCATCTATTCGGCGTCGGAAGCGGCACGGGAAGAATTTCCCGACCACGACGTGACCGTCCGCGGTTCGGTCTCGATTGGACGGAGGCTTATGGATCCCCTTGCCGAGCTGGTAAAGATAGATGCCAAGTCCATCGGGGTCGGGCAATATCAGCATGATGTGGACCAGCCAGCCCTGAAGAAAAGCCTTGATGACGTGGTCGTCAGCTGTGTCAACCATGTGGGGGTAGAGGTGAATACGGCAAGCAAACAGCTCCTCACCTATGTATCCGGACTGGGACCACAGCTTGCAAAGGGCATTGTGGATTACAGGAACGAACACGGACCCTTCAGGTCACGGAATGAACTTGTGAAGGTCCCCCGCCTCGGGCCGAAGGCCTTTGAGCAGGCGGCAGGGTTTCTCCGCATACGGGATGGTGAGAACCCCCTTGACGGTTCTGCCGTCCACCCGGAAAGCTATCATATTGTTGACGCCATGGCACGGGATCGGGGATGCTCGTTAACCGACCTGATGGAGGACGAGGGGCTCAGGAAAAAGATCGACCTTTCGCTCTATGTGACTGACAGGGTGGGCATGCCGACCCTGATCGACATCATGGAAGAGCTGGATAAACCGGGACGGGACCCCAGAGAGCGGTTCGAGTCCTTCAGGTTTGCCGAGGGTGTCGGGAAGATAGACGACGTGAAGCCAGGGATGAAACTTCCCGGAATAGTTACCAATATCACCGCCTTTGGGTGCTTCGTGGATATAGGGGTTCACCAGGACGGGCTTGTCCATATCAGCGAACTTGCCGACAGATTTGTGAAAACCCCCGGAGATGTGGTGAAGGTCCATCAGAAGGTTACTGTTACGGTACTGGATGTAGACCTGCAGCGGAAACGGATTTCCCTCTCGATGAAGAACGGAGAGTCCGGGACAAAAGCTTCGCATGAAAAACAAGAGGTAAAGGCGGCTCCGAAGGCCGTGACAAAACGTGACAAGAAGGAAAAAACTCCGCGTCGGTTTTCAAATAACCCCTTTTATGAGGCGTTCAGGAAAAAGTGATTTGAAAGTGAAAGCTTAGCCTCATACCTACAAAACGATCTTTATCCCCCCAGGTCTTCACAAAAACATCATCTTCTCTTCATATTATGTTCAAACTTCAACCGTATTCTATATACTGTAATATATCCTGTAAGCTTTGCAGCATTACAGGTAGTTTTTATATTACAGGCTGAAAAAAAAGGAGGAAGAGTAAATGAAGGGGAACAACATCAAAAAAGATCCTATATGTAATATGGACGTCAATGCAAAGAATGCCATTACAACGGAATGTGACGGTGAGATTTACTATTTCTGTTCCGAAGGGTGCAGGGAGAGGTTTCTGAATGAAAGGGTTTGCAAGCTTCCGCGTACATCCTATGACCTCATAATTATTGGTGGCGGACCTGCGGGTCTGACTGCGGCAGTATATGCAGCAACACTAAGGATGGAGGCATTTCTTATCACCAGGGACCTTGGCGGGCAGGCCGTTGACAGCACGAAGATTGAGAATTATATGGGTTTTGACTTCATAACAGGGCCTGAGCTCATAGAGAAGTTCCGGTATCAACTTATCGATTCCCACTATATTGACCATCTCATGAGTGATGTCGAGGTAATTGAGCCTGTTGAAGGTGGATTTAAAGTTACTACATCAGAGCTCAGGAATTATTTCACGAAGACCCTGCTCATTGCTACAGGGATGACAAGAAGGAGGCTGAAAGTCCCGGGCGAGGAGGAGTTTCAGAGAAAAGGCGTCTTTTACGGAAACGTTCAGGATATCTCACTTGTGCAGGGAGAAGACGTGGCGGTAATTGGTGGGGGAAATTCAGCAATGCAGATCGTTGAGAACCTGCATACGGTTGCCCGGAATATATACATTATTTCCGATACCAAGCTCTCGGCAGACCCGGTGATAATCGAAAGGATTAACCGTTACAGAAACGCTCATAAAAAGGGACCCTTCTCCGCCATTTACCCTGTCCGCTATTACGAGGGATACAAGGTTGTTGAGTTTTCAGGTAAGAAGACACTCTCTAACATAACGATCAGAAAGATAGCCGAAAAGGAAACGGTTAACCTGCCTGTTAAGGGCGTATTCATCGCTATAGGGTTGCAACCAAATTCCTCGATAGTCTCCGATCTGGTTGAACTTAACAACAAGGGTGAAATTGTAATAAACCCTGACTGTTCAACTTCCTATCCGGGCATATTTGCCGCCGGAGATATCACAAATGCCTTTGGCAAGCGGATAATTATCGCCTCCGGCGAAGGAGCCAAGGCGGCCCTGGCAGCAAGACAGTACATACTGGACCTCAGGAAGGTGGTCTGAAGTGGATGCCGGGCATTCATATGATGTATACCCTGCCAATGGCAGGTAAAAGCAAAGGGAGAAAACCAAGGAGATACTCTTATGTCAGAACTACGGCAGGACCCGACTACCAATGACTGGGTGATTATAGCGAAAGAACGGGCAAAGCGGCCCCATGATTTTAAGAAAGACAATATAACCAGGCCATACTTTCCGGCTCACAGCGAGAGCTGTCCATTTTGTCCGGGGAATGAACACAGGACGCCTGAAGCAAAGGCTGTTTATGGAGAACCCGGCAAGTGGAAAACACGTGTTGTACCAAATAAATTTGCAGCATTAACGCCTGAGGGTAATGCCGAAAGAGAGGAGTGGAAACTCTTCAGAAAGAGCCCGGGATACGGCAACCATGAGGTCATTATCGAAACACCCCGGCATGACGAATTTATCCCTTTCATGAATGATGCGGAGGTTGAGGGACTCCTCAGGGTATACAGGGACAGATACCATGCCTTAAAAAAAGATCCTGAAATCAGAACGGTTATTATCCTTAAAAACTACGGTCGGGGGGCAGGAACATCTCTTGAGCATCCACATTCCCAGGTGGTCGCATCCCCGATAGTCCCGCCGTTTGTTCGCAGGCGATATGAGAT
>CAZXDE010000020.1:0-18173 GCA_964639515.1 uncultured Thermodesulfovibrio sp. | reverse complement strand
TATGTCTCATTCTTACAAAGGAGTATTTTAAGGCTGATATGTGGGGTATCTATAAGAAGACCCTGCCCGCAGCGGGTGCGGTGCTGATGGTGGCTGTGCTGGAGTTTTTAGTTATATAATATTGAAGATGCATAGAACGGGATTATTTATAACTGTATTAACATGTATTACTGCCGGTCTTCTGTGGTTGACTGTGGCATCTGCTGCTGAGACATCCGCGGAAGTGCCGTCTTATGGAGACGCCCTTGTTGTGGGCTCTATCGGGGAGCCGAGCATACTTATTCCCATGCTTGCCGGTGACAGTGCCTCCCATGAGGTTGCCGGCCTTATATTTAACGGGCTGGTAAAGTATGACACTGACCTTACAATAATAGGTGACCTCGCAAAGTCCTGGAAGATTTCCGATGATGGTCTGACCATCACGTTTTACCTCAGGAAGGGTGTAAAATGGGCTGACGGAGTGGAGTTTACTGCCGATGACGTGATGTTCGGTTACAAGACCATCATTGACGAAAAGACGCCGACGGCCTACAAGGAAGACTTCCTTCAGGTCAGGAAGGCCGAGGTCCTGGACAGGTATACATTCAGGGTCACTTACGAGAAGCCCTTTGCCCCTGCGCTCAGTACGTGGGGAAACCTTCCCGTGCTGCCACGGCATCTCCTTGAAGGAAAAGATATAACAAAGACAGCTTTTGGGAGAAACCCTGTTGGTCTGGGACCCTTTAAACTGCAGCGCTGGGATCCGGGACAGAAGCTCGTGCTTGCGGCGAATAAGGACTACTTTGAGGGAAGACCCTACCTTGATTATTATATATACAGGGTGATCCCCGATCAGGCAACCATGTTTCTGGAGCTCAGGGCCGGCGGGGTCGACCTGATGGACCTTACCCCCATACAATACAGTAAACAGACGAATACCCCTTTTTACAAAAAAAACTTTCAGAAATTCCGTTATCCCGTCTTTGCCTATACATACCTTGGATTTAATCTCAAATCCCCCTTTTTCAGGGATATCAACGTTAGGAGGGCAATAGCCTATGCCATAGATAAGGAAGAGATTATCGATGTGGTGCTTTTCGGTCTGGGTTCTGTGGCAACAGGCCCTTACGTCCCCGGGACCTGGCCCTATAATCCGAACGTCAGGAGGTACGAATATAACCCTGAGAAGGCAAAAGCGATACTCAGGGAGGCCGGCTGGGAGGACACGGATGGTGACGGCATCCTTGATAAGGACGGCACTCCCTTTGAATTTACAATCCTGACCAATATGGGCAACAGCCTCAGGGAGCGGACTGCAACCATTATACAGTGGAGGCTTAAACAGATCGGTATCAAGGTGAACATAAGGATACTTGAGTGGAGCACATTTATTAATGAGTTTATTGACAAGAGGAGTTTTGAGGCGGTTATCCTTGGCTGGTCGATAGGCCTTGACCCCGACCAGTATGATATCTGGCATTCAAGCAAGACGGGTGAGAAGGAGTTTAATTTTGTATCTTATAAAAACAAAGAGGTGGACAGGCTGCTGGAGGAGGGGAGGAGGACTTTTGATATTGAAAAGAGGAAAAAGGCCTACTACAGGATACAGGAGATACTTGCAGAAGAGGTCCCCTATATCTTTCTCTATGTGCCTGACGCACTCCCGATAGTACATAAGAGGTTCAGGGGGATAAAACCCTCACCCATAGGCATAACCTATAACCTTCCAAAATGGTATGTGCCGAGAAAACTTCAGAGGCACCATTTGATACCTTAGAAAATGCGTGGGGATAAATAAACCACAGAGACACGGAGACACAGAGTTTATGAAACGAACCTTTTAATTCCATTTTTTAATAAAGGACACTCATTATAGAATATCGGCTTCTCCGTGTCTCTGTGTCTCTGTGGTTGTATTATCCACAGAAAAATCGGAAGAACCTTTTTAAAATCAGGTTGTTTCTGCATAAATCTGTATTTCAACTGCGGTTTTTGGACTAACCGACAAAACCGAGCAATGAAAGCCCTGTTTCAGCGTCCGGGATCCTCCCGGCATCGATTCCCTTCAGCTCAAATATAACAACTTCAAGGATCAGAAATACCTCCGAGTCTCTCCTGAGACACCCGGATTTGACCGTGTCTTTTTTGCTGTATGCCCCATGGAAGTGTATTCCCGGTTTTTCTTCATCCCAAAAGATAGTTCCGAATCCAAATGCCTCATGGCTTTCCGTAAGTTCTCTCCATACCGGTTTTGGCGGCATCTTCTCCTCCTCGGGACCAACAACAAAACCGCCTTTCTTAAGCCCTCCTACAATCTGGAAAACTGCTGATCTGATATCCTCTTTTTGGGCGACTTCCGTCAGGCCGTTAAGAAGGTCCTCACCGTCAGTAAAACGTACAACTATTACCCTGCCGATACTTCCAACCCTGTATTCCATCGTTTCCTCCTCTTTAATACTCTTTTAACACTCTTCAAAAAGTGTTTCATACAATGCCCGGCTGAGTTGTTGCAGTTTATAGGGTTTTGCTACAACGCCGCAAAAGCCGTATTTCCTGTAGTCAGACATTATCGGGTCATTGGAATAACCGCTTGAAACAATTGCCTTGACCTCCGGACATATTTCAATCAATTTACCGACGGCATCCTTTCCCCCCATGCCGCCCGGAACCGTCAGGTCCATGATAACTGCATCATAGGGCTCTCCGGATTCCCTGGCTTTCTTATAAAGTTCAAGCATTTCAGAGCCGTCTGCTGCAAACTCGACTTCGTATCCGACAAGCCTCAGCATCTGTCCGGCAACATCTCTCACAATCACTTCATCATCCATTATGAGAATTTTTCCCCAGCCGGTATGGATTTTTTCCTCGGAATCCGCCTCTGCAGGACCCTGCTTCAATGATGCAGGAAGATATATATGGAAGGTTGTCCCGATACCTGGTTCGGATTCTACAGTAATGTATCCATCGTGTTTCCTGATAATGGAGTAGGTAATTGCGAGTCCAAGACCGTTTCCCTTCTCTTTGGTGGTAAAGTATGGGTCGAATATCTTTTGAAGGTGTTTTTTCGGGATGCCGATGCCGTGGTCTTTTATGGATAGTTTTATAAAGTCCCCCTCTTTCAAAGGCAGCATTTCTTCCGGCCCGACTGTTATATTTTCTGCACTTACCTCAACCGTTCCGCCCCCTGGCATGGCTTGCTGGGCATTAATTATGAGATTGTCTATGACCTGACTGAACTGTGCCTTGTCTATCTCTACGGGCCGGAGGTCTTCTGCAATGGAGACCTTGCACATGACGTTAGACCCCCTTAATGCAAAACATGATGAGTCCTTTATTATCTCTGCTACCGAGGCTGTTCTTTTCACAACCTCTCCACCCTTGGCAAAGGTCAGCAGTTGTCTGGTCAGGCCCCTGGCCCGTAAAGATGCCTTTTCCGCATCCGTCAATCTCTCGAATATTTTATCTTCAGGCCCTATATAAGTTTTTGCAATGGAGATGTTGCCAAGAATTGCAGTCAACAGGTTGTTGAAATCATGGGCAATACCACCGGCAAGCACACCTAATGATTCGAGCTTTTGAGTTTTTAATATCTCTCCCTCCAGCTTCAGTTTCTCCGTAATATCGCGAAGCACAAGAACCACACCAATGATGTCACCCTCTTTATCACAGATAGGCGCTGCGCTGTCGGCTATAATCCGCTCTGTGCCGTCCCGGGCCTTAAGGACTGTGTTGCCTGTAAATCCAACGATGTCCCGGGTTTTAAGTACCTTCCCGGCAGGGTTCTCCGCGGGTTCTCCGGTCTTTTCATTTGTTATGTGCAGTATCTCGGTCAAAGGTCTATTAACGGCATCTTCCTGACTCCACCCTGTAAGCTCTTCAGCTACTCTGTTTATCAGGACAATATTTCCGTCTGTGTCGGTAGTTATGACGCCGTCGCCAATTGACTGCAGGGTTACGGCAAGGCGTTCTTTCTCAGCGGCAATCATTTCTTCTGCACGGGAGCGCTCAATTGCTGTAGCAAGGACATTGGATACGGTCTGGAGGAAGTGGATATCGTCTTTGGTGAATTTACGAAGACCGGTTGTGTGTGCACCGAGGATACCAAAAGGCCGCTCCTTTCCATGAATGATAACGCTTATGCCACTGACCACGCCATGGTCAGTGAGCAGCTGTGGCCCTCTGAACCGGCTTTCGGTCCTGAGGTCTTCAACAACGACCGGCTTGCTGGAGACAAGGGTATATCCAGCCTGTGAGTCTCTCTCCGTTCCTACCGTTGTATGGCCTGTAAGCCCGTCTTTCCAGCCCACACCCGCCCGTAACAGGAATTCGTTGCCATCCGGAAGTAGTTCCAGTACCTTGCAATACTCTACATCGAGGGTGCCGGCAATAAAGGAGACGGATTCTTCCATCAGTGTGGAAGTCTCGATGCCGGAGAGAGCGCGCTGGCCCAGTTCAGCCACGACTGCCTGCTGGTTAGCACGGACCTTGAGTTTTTCCCTTGCCCGTTCACGTTCGGTAACATCATTTGATGTTAATACAAATCCGGCAAGTTCGCCTTTTTCGTCCAGCATGCCGGAGATTCTTGATTCAAGTATTTTGGTCCCTTTTTCCGTTTCCTGCCTTATTGTATATCTGTATTCGCCTTCTTTCCTGACCGTCTCTATGGCATGACCAAAACGGGATGAGTCTACCTTTTCCCTTGTATGCATCTCCATGACGGTCCGCCCAATGACCTCCTCTGCCTTGTAACCGAAGAATTTTTCAGCCACTGGATTATAGTATACGATACGAAAGTCGAGGTCTGTGGCAGCCATGGCCATGTCTGTAAATGAGCGCATTATGTTGTCAAGATAAACTGTTTTCTCTGTCAGTGCCCGTTCAGCCTCCCGAAGGTGTTTGACAAGAAAGACAACAATGGAAGCTATGATTAGAGAAAGCATAAAGGCATCAATAGCGCCTGTCATAAGCAGGCCTGGACGAAGTTCTCCATACATTATCAGACCCGTAATGACATTTGTCAGTGCCGTCAGGATTTCCGTCAGAAATATTGATATCCAGACAAAATGCCACAGACTTACGGTCTTAAGCTTATGAATGATTTGTGGTATCATGGATCAGGGTTTTGTGGTTGTGACTGTAAAAGTATGACTCTCCGGTCATTTTAACATGATTTACCTATGTTGAGTATATAACAATAAGGGAAGTAACCCTAAGGGGTTGGTATCATAGAGTAAAGAGTTCCTGCATTGTGACGGCTTCTTCTTCAGCCTTTTCCCTGATTTTTTTTAGCTTGCCTGCATCAAGTGAAAGCTCCAGTACAATGGCGTCGTGTTCTTCAGTCCATATGCCGTCGTCTTCGATTTTAGGAAAGAAAGTCCTCGATAGTGCCTCTGCAAGAGATATGACGGATGAGGTCTCCCTGTAACGAGTACACATTGAGGGCTTGTGGTGATATCTGACCGAGCATACAATCTCCTCAGGTAACAGGGCCTTTTCGAGAAAATTTCCTCCTGCTGCCGGATGGTCAATCCCGAAGACCTCTGTTTCCTTCAGGAAGATATTATCCGTGGATAGCATTGATAGATATTTTTCTCTGTGCAGAGTCAGAAAAATAACCCTGCCTATATCGTGGAGGAGCCCTGAGACAAAACAGGTTCCCCTTTCAATATTGCATGCATGTTCGGAGATATTTGCAGCTATTATCCCAACCTCGTAAGAGTGTTGCCAGAGTTTTCCAAGACTTTCACGCCCGGGTCTGCCTAAAAACCTGAAGACAGACGTTCCGAGACAGATTCCTCTTACAAGATCGTACCCCAGGAACATAATCGCCTGTTCAAGGGAATTGACCTTGCCGGCATGACCGAAATAGGGAGAGTTTGCCACCCTGAGGATTTTTTCCGTCAGGGTCGGGTCATGTTTTATGACATTTGCAATATCAACAAAGGTAGACTTCTCATCCTGAAGTACCTCAAAAAGACGCCTGAGGATTACGGGAAGGGTCGGCAGGTCTGTCAGACTGGCAATATTCATGCTTGTCATTTTAAGTTCGCTGTTTTTTCTTCCGTGAACAGATTGTCAAGATCGAGTAGTATGATAAGTCTGTCATTAATCTTTCCGATTCCCTTTATGTATTTTGAATTTACTCCTGTTGTCATTGCAGGAGCTGCTTCAAGGGTTTCCGCTGATATTCTTAGAACTTCCGATACCGCATCAACTATGAGTCCGACCATTGTGTCCATTATATCAACAACCATTATTCTTGTATGCCGATCAAAGTTTTTTTCTGAAAGGCCAAACTTTTTTCTGAGGTTTACCGCAGGAATTATTTTTCCCCTCAGGTTCATGACACCCTCAATATAGGGTGGAGAGTTTGGTACTTTTGTGATTTCAGTCATACGGTTGATTTCCTGAACAGTGGATATTTCAATAGCATATTCTTCTTCTCCGAGACCGAACGTGGCAAGTTGTAGAATATCGTTTTTTGTTTCCATGGAATTTTCCTGTGGTGTATTCATTTGGGGCCTCCATAATTACCTTTTATCTTTAATTAATTATTGAAACGGTTAAGGTTATATTAGCTAAATGTATAGTTTTAATACTTTTATCGTCTATCTGCAAGAAAAACTTTAGATACACACAGTTTCTATAAATAAGCAGCGGGATTAGACCCCGAAAGAGATTATAAGGAAGAAGTTGTGACTTTATGTTTCTTCCGAAGATAGTTTTTTAATTATCTGTTTCGAGATTGAAGGTGAAAAATAGAGCCCACCCTTTAATATAGCAACGATAGCTTCTCTTAGTTCTGAAAAAGGAGACGGTTTCATAATAACACCGGACGCACCCCTCCTTATGGCATCGGCTATTCTGTTAACGTCCAGAATACCTGTAAGTATGATTATCTTGGAGCTGGGAACCAAAGGTCTGAGTTCCTTGATAACGTCAGCTCCGTGCATTAAAGGCAGGTTCATGTCAAGGATGATGACATGCGGGGATTTTTCTTTTATTACCTTTATTGCATCTACACCGTTTTCCGCCTCACCGATAACACTGTAACCCTCAACAGAGTTGAAAAGGTCTTTCAGGCTGTTCCTGACAATGGCATGGTCCTCTATAATAAAGACTTTAATCATATATGACATTATATCACACATCTGCACATACCTCCAGTTCCGGGTTTGGGGTTTATTGTTTGAAGCAGGCCGGGTTCGTGATAAGGTCATTCATAAGCCTGGATTTTCAGGGTCAAACTTGGCTTTATTCATCTTATCGGCCATATTTAGTGAAAACTTTAGAAAGCAGGGAGGGGCCGGCTTATCAGGAGGGGATGAGCCAGCCGTAAGGAAGAGAAATGGGAGGAGTCAGACAGAGTTTACAATCTCTCCGGCTATTTCTTCTAATGGAATGATCTTATCGACAATTCCTGCTTCAACCACAGCCTTTGGCATTCCGTATATAACACAGGTTTCTTCATTCTGAGCAAGGGTTTTTCCTCCATCTTTTTTGATCTTTTCCATGCCCGTCAGTCCGTCACTTCCCATACCCGTTAAAATAACCCCGAGCGTTCTGCCAGGGAATGCTTCTGTTGCAGAAAGCATCAATATATCTGCAGATGGCTTATAAATATGTGTCCCTTCTTTCCCATCGACTATATTGGCAACAACTTCAAAGGTTTTCTTCCTGACGATTTTCAGGTGATTTCCCCCGGGAGCGATCAGCACAACGCCGGGTTTTAAAGGTTCACCATGCTCTGCTTCTTTTACTGTGATCCTACATATGGAGTTTAACCGTTCAGCAAAAGGGCCTGTGAAGCTTGGCGGCATATGCTGGGCTATTACAATACCTACAGGGAGGTTTTCAGGCATATGCGGGAGTATTTCCTGAAGTGCCTTGGGTCCGCCGGTAGAACTGCCGATAGTTACTACTGCAATCTTTCTTTGCCCGTCAAATGTTCTTTTAGGTATAATTATAGATTGCGGTCTTTGCCTTCTCCTGACAAACCTTTTTTTACCTATAGCTTTCAGTTTTTCCAGGAGTTGCTTGCGTATGTCCATGATATTTACTGAAAGGTCGGCAAGATTCTTTGGAATAAAGTCTACTGCTCCTGCATCAAGCGCTTCGAGTGTGGTTTTGGCCCCATCTGAAGTAATGGAACTCACCATTAGAATCGGTACAGGGTTTGTATCCATAATGACTTTGAGTGCTTCGAGGCCATTCATTTTTGGCATCTCCACATCGAGGGTAACAATGTCCGGTTTGAGACTCTTAACTTTATCAATAGCCTCAACGCCGTCTCTTGCAGTAGCTATGACCTGAAGTTCAGGGTCTGATGATATCATTTTTGAGAGTGCGTTGCGCATAAACGCCGAATCGTCAACTATAAGGACTTTTATTTTTTTGTCATGCATATGTGAGTGTTCCTGCAGCAAGGGATTCCATTATTATGGAGACGTCAATTATCAGTACTACCCTTCCATCTCCTGTAATGGTGGCACCGGCAATGATATTGGTATCATTAAGGTTTACGAGATTGCCTTCAACTGCCTTTATAACCGCTTCTTCCTGTCCCTTAAGCCTGTCTACAGCCAGGCCGAATTTTTTGTCATTGGCTGTAGCTACTACGACATAAAGTGTTGCCGGAACCATTGGGGGGGGAGTTCCGAAAAGTTTTGCAAGCCTGATGATCGGCAGGACCTCTCCCCTCAGTTGTATTACTTCCTGAGAGTTAACGGTGTGAATGTCTTGTGTCGTGACTCTTACAGTCTCCAGAACAGCCCCGAGCGGCATGGCATAGACCTCTCCTGCCGCCTCTACCATAAGGGTCTGTATGATTGCAAGCGTGAGGGGGAACCTGATTATAAACCGTGAGCCCTTTCCTTTTTCCGTCAGTATATCAATAGTCCCGTTCAGTTTGCTGATGTTTGTCTTGACCACATCCATTCCAACGCCTCTGCCTGATATATCAGTTATCTCATTTGCTGTGGAAAACCCGGGGGTAAACAGGAGGTCGAGAACTTCCTTGTCGGATAGTGTCATGGCCTCCGACTGCGTTATGATCTCCTTTTCTACCGCTTTGCGCCGTATGATATCCAGGTCCATCCCACGGCCATCGTCTTCTATTTCTATTACTATGTTGTTGCCTTCCTGGGCTGCAGAAAATTTTACGGTTCCTTGAGCCGGCTTGCCGGCGCTTTGCCTCTCTTCGGGCAGCTCAATGCCGTGGTCGAGAGCGTTTCTTACGAGATGGACAAGCGGATCTGCTATATTTTCAATTACCGACTTGTCAACCTCCGTTTCTTCACCGGTTATGATGAGTTCTACTTTCTTTCCCCTTGAGCGGGCAAGGTCTCTTACCATCCTTGGAAACTTGTTAAACACCTTCTTCATGGGCTGCATCCTTGTTTTCATAACAGCTATCTGGAGGTCTGTGGTTATGATGCTGAGAAAGGCTGTGGTTTCAGACAACATGGAGGTCTCAGGGTCTTCGGCATGTCTTGTTTCAAGATTTGATGTTATCTTCATCAGCCTGTTTCTACCGAGGACAAGTTCTCCAACGAGGTTAAGCACGTTATCAAGGCGTTCAATGTCCACACGCAGGGTCTGTTCGATATGAACCTTTTCTTTCTCAGGTGGACGTCCTGATGGTTCTTGTTCCGAGTTCTTTTCCTTTTGAGGCGACTCCTGAGAGTTTTCACTGGAAGTGATTCTTTCTGTCTCTTTGGTCTGACCTGGAACGGGTTCTTCTTCTGCCGGAGGTCCGTTTTCCGCCTGGGACAGGGTTGTTTCATCTCCGTCCCCATCCCCGGTAATTGACTCCCCCTTTTCAATGGCCTGCAATTTTGAAACAATGTTGTTCAGATCCTCTTCCTTACCGTCTTTTTCCTTTATGTGCCCCAACAGCAATTTCATCAGGTCGACGGAGTCGAGTATTACGTCCATAATATGGGGAGTCACCTGCAGTATGCCGTCTTTCAGCTTTTTCAGTATGTTCTCTGTCGTATGGGTGAGTTCCACCATCTGGTTGAAGCCGAGGAAGCCCGAGGCCCCTTTCAGGGTATGAAAGCTGCGGAATATCTCGTTAAGCAGGGCCTGGTTCGAACGGTCCTTTTCCAGGTCTACAATTTTTTCATCAAGGCCGTCGAGTATCTCCTGGGTCTCGATAATGAAATCCTGTATTATCTCTTCCATTTCATCAGACATCGCTTCCTCCGTGCAGATGTATATAAAGAGTTACATCCGCAGGCTTTAGAAGTTATCGGCGGATTTTCCTGTCTCCGGACAATGCCGGGAAGCTGTGCACTGTCAGTTCTTGCTCAAGCGTTCAAAAATCTGCTCCATTTTCTGTTTCAATGTTTCTGCGGTAAAAGGCTTGACTATATAATTATTCACCCCTGCCTTGATTGCGGTAATAACCTTGTCTTTCTCGGCTTCCGCCGTGACCATCAGTACGGGCAGGTCCTTTAATTCCGGCTCGGACCGTATCTTTTTCAACATATCGAGGCCGTCCATGTTGGGCATGTTCCAGTCGGACAGCACGAAATTAAATGTGTTGTTCTTGAGTTTTGTATAAGCCTGAGCTCCATCCTCTGCCTCGTCGATATTGTTGTAACCGAGCTGCTTGAGGACGTTTTTGACTATTTTTCTCATTGTGGAAAAATCGTCCACGATGAGTATTTTCATGTTAAGGTCAAACATTTTACTTACCTCCTCCTTTGAAAATCCTTTTCAATAATTCCAGCACCTCCTCGTTTATCCTCTCTGCAGTGACCGGCTTGACAAGATAACCGTCTGCGCCGGCATCAAAGGCCCGTCTCTTTTCTTCCTCATCAGCTTCAGTGGAGACCATTAACACCGGGATATGACTGTATAAGGACTCGGACTTCATGTTCTTTGTAAACTCTATGCCGTCCATGTAGGGCATATTCAGGTCGGTCAGGACTATGTTTATGTTTTCTGTCCCGAGTTTTTCAAGTGCGTCCAACCCGTTTTCAGCAAAGGCCACGTCATATCCTTTTGCCCTCAGATAGAGACCCAGGAGTTTTCTTGTTACACTGTCGTCGTCAACAACCAATATCCTCATAACTATACCTTCTGATACACCACGGTTTTGTCTATAATTACAGGTCTGAAAGCCCTCGTTACCATATGAAGGCTTTCGGATATCCCAAGAAACAGATGCCCCTTTGGTTTCAAGGAGTCGTATATCAACGAGATTGCCTTCCTCTTGTTTTTGTTGTCAAAGTAAATCAATACATTTCTGCAGAATACGACGTCAAGGTGTCTCATCGTTCTTAACTGTTTTTCTTCTATAAGGTTGATATTGGAGAATTTCACCATTGCTTTTAGCCTGGAGTCAAGGTAATAAGAGCCTCCGGTGTTACGAAAATATTTTTTCAGGTATTTTTCAGGTACATTCCTCACGGCATAGGAACTGTAAACAGACTTCATGGCGGTTTCCAGTACTCCGTTACTGATATCTGAGGCGATTATCTCTTTCCTGATCGATCTTATCTCCTGGTACTCATTGAAAAGAATGGCAATGGTATACGGTTCCTCTCCAGTTGAACACGCGGCTGACCAGACCCTGATCTCTCTCGATCCGGTAGAGAGTATCGAAGGTACAACGTGCTTGACAAGGATGTCGAGTTGCCGGGGCTCTCTGAAAAAATACGTTTCGTTTGTGGTGACAACGTCGAAGAGTTTTCTGATTTCCTCGCCGTTTCCCGAGTATTTGATGTGATAGAGGTAGTTTTCGTAACTCTTGAGTTTTTTTTCTTCGAGCCTCCTGACAAGGCGGTTTTGAAGAAGGTATTTCTTGGTATCAGGAATATATATACCGCTTTTTTCATGAATAAAATCCCTCAGCTGTCTGAATGTCTCTTCCTTGAGTGCAGGAGCTACCATGATGTTACGAGTGCCTCCGCAATCTTCTCTCTTATGTCAGGATTTTCATGCTCTCTCAGGGTATCCAGCGCTTTCCGGGCGTCTGGATCATCGATTCCGGACAGGGCTTCTATGGCTCCCAGTATCACAGGAACTTCCGGGTCGTGCAACATTGAGACTATGGGTTCAAGGGATTGCGAGCCGTTCATGGAGGTAAGAGCCCTTAAGGCATAAAACCTTACCCACATGTCTTTGTCTTTCAACAAGCCCGTCAGTTCCTTCTTGCAGCATCCCATGTCCTCTATGCACTGGGCGGCGGCCTTTCTTACGTTCGGGTCAGCGTCTCGACAGGCCTCTTTGATCCTTCTGAGGGTCCTCTCGTCCGGAGGGGTCTTGCCAAGGCTTAAGACAGCAGAGGCCCTGACGGTCGGAGAGGCATCCCCGGAGAGGACGATTATTACATCCGTATCCTCCGAGAAACCTGCTATCATCTCCCTTGAGGCTTCGTCATAATCATTGAGAGCTGAAACAAACTTTTTTTCGTCGATCCTCATCAGTGACCGGATGATCTCCTCTTTTACGTCACTGTAAGGCTCTATCGTAAAGAGTTTAAAGAGCACATCATATGCTGAGGGGTCTCTCTGTCTCCCAAGGGCGATTACCGTCGCCTTTCTGACATGCCCGTCTGAGTCGTCGGTGGCTGATAAAAGGGCTTTGAGCGTTTCATTGTTGGCGTTTAACTCTCCGAGTGCGCTTGCGCCGGCCCTGCGGACGTCCCTTAAGGGAGATTTAACGACCTCGATAAGATGGGAGGCTGCCTTCTTGCATCTCATCTTGCCGAGTGCTTCGATGGCGAGGACCTTCCCCCTGAACTTAGTCCCTGGAGACTCGACCACTTCCATCAACTTTTCTGAACACCCGAGCTTGATCAGGGCTTCCTTGAAGACCGTCAGGGTTTCGATCTCGTCCGGAAGTGATGGGTCGAGCGAGCCTCCCTTGTCCGCTATGACAGGTATTGCCTCGCAGCAGCCAATGGAGACAAGGCCCTTCAGTGCTGTCAGAATGTCCTCTTTGTCATCACTCTGCAGCATTGACATGAGTGTCTCCGAGAGGTCTTTCATCTCAGGAGTCAGGCCTGTTTCGATCAGACTTTTGAGGATTATGCTCTTTTCGAGTCCTGATGCATCCTTGATGAATTCCTTGAGCACGGCACCAGCTTCATGTGTGCCTATCTTGCCAAGAGCCTCTATTACAGAGTACCTGATGGCTTCCGCAGGGCTGTAGAGCAGTTTGGTAAGGGGTTCGAGTGCTGCAGGGTCTTTAATTTCAGCTATAGCTTCGAGTGCGGAGAAACAGACCCACTCTTCGTCCGTCAGGGCGTTTATGAGCTCTTTGATCAAGTCCGGACATCCAAGCTTGCCGATAGCCTTTGCCGTGGCCGCCCTCACATTCGGGTTGGTATCATTGAGCATCGGGCCGAGGTATTGACAGGCTCCGGGATCGCCTATATCCGTCATGAGGTCTATGGCGAACTTTCTGACGTCATCATCCTTGTCCTTGAGAAGTCCGGCGAGCAAGTCGATGTTGCCTATCTCCAGGAGGATGATAAAAGCCGTGTTCCTGATGAGGGCCTCCTCTTTCAGCAGGGGGATAACCATGTAAGCTGTGACTTCTCCCCCGATATTTATGAGGGATCTCATGGCGGCATCCTGCACGCCGGGGTTTTTGTCCCTGAGGGTCTGAAGGAGGGGATATATGGCCCTCTCGTCGCCATCTGATAGCGCTTCTGCGGCTGATCTCCTTGTGGCGGGATCGTTCGATCCGAGGTCGGTTATAAGTTTTTTGAGTCTTTTGGTGTTCATTTAAATATAGTATCGGACGGTGAGTAGGAAACTTTAATTAGAGTCTGTGTATAAAAACAGTCTTTGTCTTTACTTTACTTGCCGTTATTGTCTGACAGATTAAAGTTGTACTGAAATTGGCCGATAATATATTAAACAGATTTGTATGGATGGGCGCTGTTGAAAGTCTGCTGCCGGTGGTTGAAGTAAAAGACCTTTATTGATTTTCAAGAGTGGAATCTGTGACGTTTCAAGGGGGGTAAGTAATTAGTTATTCATACCCTTCGTATACAAACAACATCCACCCTGTTTAATCCCTGATTTTCCGTATTCAGCGGATTGATTGCTCATGCAGAAGATACTGATCATAGATGATGAAAAAGTTATACGACTTCTCTTTCGTGAAATCCTGGAGAGCAAGGACTTCTCTATAATCGAGGCTGCCAGTGGCAGAGATGCCTTAGAAATTTTTCCGAAAGAAAGGCCAGACTCGGTACTCCTTGATCTTAACATGCCGGATATGGACGGCATTGAGACCATGCATGAACTGAAAAAGATTGACCCTGAAATCCCGATCATCATAGTAACTGCATATGGTGATATTCCTACAGCGGTTGAGACAATAAAACTTGGAGCGTATGATTTTATAGTCAAATCACCTTCAACCGACAGCATTGTTTTAACCCTGAACAGGGCTATTGAAAAGCTGGAATTGGAGCGGGCGGTAAAGAGGCTTAATACCGCCGTAGAGACATCCCTTGAGTGGTTGCTGGGCAGAAGTGATGCCATGAAAAGGATTATTCAACAGATAAAACAGGTTGCGCAGAGCGATTTTTCCATAATTATTCAGGGAGAGACAGGTACCGGAAAATCCATTGTTGCCCAAACCATACATAATTTAAGCAAGAGGGCTGAAAAGCCGTTTGTTACGGTTGATATGGGCGCAATAGCGGAGAGCCTCGTCGAAAGTGAGCTTTTTGGACACGAAAAAGGCGCCTTTACCGGGGCTGAGAAAAAGAAAAAAGGCTTCTTTGCTGTCGCTGATAGTGGCACTATACTGATAGATGAATTACAGAATATGTCCCCTTTTATGCAGAGTAAGCTTCTCAGCGTGGTCGAAAAAAAGAAGGCATATCCCCTGGGCAGTACCCAACCTGTACATACGGATGTCCGAATTATTGCTGCAACCAATACAGAGATAAAAAGAAATGTAATGGAAAAGAAGTTCAGAGAAGATTTGTTTTTCAGGCTCGGTGAGTTCATAATCAGCCTTCCACCATTAAGGGAAAGGCTTGAAGACATACCGGTTCTTGCCCGCAGGTTTCTGACGGAAGCCGCCTCAGAGTTGGACAAACAGACAAGGGAAATATCAGATACTGCCGTCACCATTTTGATGCAATACCCATGGCCCGGCAATGTAAGAGAGTTGAAAAATGTAGTCAGAAGGGCGGTTCTCTTTTCCGACAACGGTATAGTAAGACCGGAACATTTAGACTTTTTAACGGAAGACAAACGTGGATTTAATGATACGTCCCGTGTATTGCCTCTTAAAGAACTTTCCGCTATGGCTACAAGGGAGGTAGAGAAAAAGGCCATTAAACATGCACTGGACCTGACCAGGGGTAATAAAACAAAGGCAGCGTCAATATTACAGATAGATTATAAAACCCTTCTTACAAAAATAAAAGAGTATGGCGTTACTTCAGGAAAGCGTTCCATAACTATGGAGAGGTTTCCACAAGTTTCCAATCCCTTCAAATAAGCAACCTCTTTAAAAATCAACGTGTTAACATGGCTTGGACATATGGCATTCCTTTTGCTATTTCAATTTGGAAAATCCGGAAAAACTATAAGGAGGCAGCAGGATGAGACTGATGGACAGTATGAAAATAGGGACAAGGATAATTGGAACGGTATCCGTTCTCTTGCTTTTACTTGCAATATCCACCGGGTTCGGCATTATCAAGATGGGAAGTATAGGAGATGAAATTAGGGGAATAGCTGAAGAAGACATCCCGCTGACCGGCGAGGTCACTGGAATTGCAAACAACCAATTGGGGCAGGCAATCTGGTTTGAACGTGCGTTACGGTATGGGGAGGTGCCGGCGTCGAAAAAAGTTGCCGGAGCAGGTCTCAAGACCGCTGAAAATGAATTTGCAAAACTCTCCAGGCTATCGGATGAAGGGATTACAAAGGCAAAGGAAGTTGCTAAAGAGGCGGCAAAAAAGGCTAAGACAGTCAAGGCACGGAGCGAATTCCGGGAAATAGATCAACATCTGAAGACTATCGAACAAAAACACTCCGGCTTTGAGAAGGATGTAATGGAGGCATTCCGGATGATTAACCGGGGGAACCTCCACGAGGCCGAGACCCTTGCAGAAAAAATAGAAAAAGACGAGGATACCATCAATCAAGAGATTGAAAAATTCTTAACGAAGGTTGAAAAATTCACCGGCGAATCGACACTCAGGGCTGATAATGATGAGGAGACGGCTGTAAAGGGAATGCTGATTGCCGGTATTATCTCGTTGATTTTTGGATTACTTATGGGTGTTATGGTCACTCGCAGTGTTACGGGGGTGTTGGGCGAGGTAAAAACGGTGGCCGATACTGTAGCAGCTGCAAGCCAGGAGATGAGCTCCGGTTCAGAAGAACTCTCACAGGGGGCTACAGAGCAGGCATCCTCGATTGAGGAGGCATCCTCGTCGATGGAGCAGATGGCCTCCAATATAAGACAGAATGCCGACAACGCACAGCAAACGGAGAAGATTGCGGTTAAATCCGCCGGGGATGCCCGGGCGGGCGGAAAGGCTGTAGCAGAGACCGTCAACGCCATGAAGCAGATTGCGGAAAAGATATCGATCATCGAGGAGATAGCGAGGCAGACTAATCTCCTGGCGCTGAATGCAGCTATTGAGGCAGCGCGGGCAGGTGAGCACGGCAAGGGCTTTGCAGTGGTGGCTGCAGAGGTGAGAAAACTTGCAGAGCGGAGCCAGACCGCGGCGGCAGAGATCAGTGAGCTATCCGGCACAAGTGTAGAGGTAGCCGAGAAGGCTGGAGAGATGCTTGAAAAGCTCGTGCCCGATATCCAGAAGACAGCCGAACTGGTAGAGGAGATCAGTGCGGCGAGTAACGAGCAGAATACCGGGGCCGAACAGATAAACAAGGCCATACAGCAACTGGACCAGGTGATACAGCAGAACGCCGGGGCCTCGGAGGAACTGGCCTCGACTTCCGAGGAGTTGTCCTCCCAGGCGGAACAACTCAAAGCCGCTGTAGCTTCACTCATAAAGACCGACGGTACCGATGGCTTGAAAATCAGACATAATAAAAAGCCATACCAAAAAGCTCATAAAAAAATGGTATACCATTTGCCGGGCAAAAAACCCGCGGCCCGGGTTGATGCAGAAGACGACCCTGTCGGTATTGCCCTTGACATGGGCAGTAAGGGTAATGGAGATGAAAGGGACAAGGAGTTTGAAAGATTTTAAAAATGTTACTGCGGGTTATCAATTTGCTTTTTAATGAAATTTAGTAGACAGGACACGCAGGATATATCTCTAAAGGAGGAAACGTGAGCGTAGCTGCAATGATAGAGACCACCCAGTACCTGTCCTTTACACTGGATGACGAGGTGTTTGCCCTGGACATATCCAAGGTCCGGGAGGTCATGGACTTCACGACAGTGACAAAGGTGCCCGGAACCCCGGAGTTCATGCGTGGTGTGATAAACCTCCGCGGTAGCGTGGTTCCTGTAGTAGATCTTCGACTGAAGTTTGGAATGTCGAAGGCGGAGAAGACGGTAAACACCTGCATAATCATAGCAGAGGTACCCCTCGACGGAGATACCACGGTTATCGGTGCCCTGGCAGATTCGGTACAGGAGGTATTTGAGCTTAAGACTGACCAGATGGAGCCACCTCCAAGGATAGGGAGACGTTTAGATACAGAGTTCATTAAGGGTATGGGTAAATGCGATGAACAGTTCATTATTATCCTTGACATAGACAGGGTCTTTTCCTCGGATGAACTGACCGCCGTGCATGAGTCGGGCAGTTAGATGTCTGCCGAGGGGGGGCAGAGTATAGTGGGTAATTTCCCGGGTCACAATAAAGACTATGAGTATAAAAAAGGTATGCTGCTATGAAACATAACTTGAAGTTATATGGGAAGATTTTCCTGGTTTTTTTATGCGTTACCGCAGCATCCATGATAGAGCACAGAATGGTAAGGGTTCCTGTAAACATAGCTATATACGCTGCTTTCATTTTAATAACCTATCAATTAATGAAGAAAAAACTGAAAAGCCTGGAGGATGACTACCTGAAAAAGGAAAAGAGACACCTCTCGGAGATAGAAGAAACGGTGGTGCCCATGACGGGGTTCCTTCTTGAAAGGGCAGAGCTCATGCCTGTATTGACCAACCAGCTAACAGAGGTAATACAACAGACGGAATCTGCAGTCCTGGATATT
>CAZXDE010000019.1:3896-18361 GCA_964639515.1 uncultured Thermodesulfovibrio sp. | reverse complement strand
CCCAGGTGGTCGCATCCCCGATAGTCCCGCCGTTTGTTCGCAGGCGATATGAGATAGCCATACAGCACTATGACAACACAGGTCGTTGCCTCTATTGCGATCTTCGGGATGATGAGCTTGAGGCGTCAGAGAGGATTGTGGCTGAGACGGATTATTTTGTTGTAGTACACCCTTTTGCGTCACGTTATCCTTTCGAAACATGGCTTATGCCCAAGGTGCATAACTCATCTTTCGGGAATACCTCGGACGAGGAAATCAAAGACCTTTCCCGGGTACTGAAAGACGTCCTGCTGCGACTCTATGTCAGCCTTGAAAACCCGGATTATAACATGGTTATCCATACGGCCCCTGTGGATGACGAACATAAATCGTATTTTCTCTGGCACATTCAGATAATCCCGCGCCTTACCCTGGCAGCAGGGTTTGAGCTGGGTTCAGGTATATATATCAACATTGCGCTGCCGGAGGAGACGGCAGCGTTTATCAGAGATTTTGAGATGAAAGATTCGGGGTTGTCGGGATGACGGATAAAGACACTGTAAACATCATCGGTGCCGGCCCCGGATCCCTGGTGGCGGCTATTGTCCTTCGCAAGCATGGATTTGCCGTGAAGGTCTTTGAGATGTCTCCTGATGTCGGCCACCGTTTGAGCGGGGATTTTCAGGGTGTTGAAAACTGGAGTTCCGAAAGAGACGTTACGGACGTATTCGGGGAGATTGGAATCGGGATAAATTTCCTTTGGATGCCCTATTACGAGGGAACGGTATATGCGCCTGAAATGAAACCCGTTGCAGTAAAATCCGGCAGGCCAATCTTTTATCTTGTCAGGAGAGGCAGTATGCCCGGAACCCTGGACTGGGGATTAAAGGAGCAGGCCTTGTCGCTCGGGGTTGAGATTATATTTAACCACCGCCTTGATAACTTTAAAGGAAAGGCCATAGTGGGAACGGGTCCAAAGGGGGCTGATGCCGTTGCCGTCGGCATAACCTTTAACACGAAGATGCAGGATAAGGCTGTTGTGGTACTTGATGACAATATAGCCCCAAAGGGCTATGCATATCTTCTTGTAAAGCAGGGGTACGCGACAATGGCCACTGTCCTCTACAGAGAGTTCAAAAAGGCAGATGATTACTTTGAAAAGATGCTGAGCTTTTTCAAGGATAAGATGGATGTGGATATCAAAAACAGGAAAAAGTTCGGTGGTTATGGAAACTTCTTCATTCGTGACAGGCAGACACGCAATGGAAAACTCTATATTGGTGAAGCGGCAGGTTTTCAGGACTGTCTCTGGGGGTTTGGGATGAGATACTCGATGTTGTCAGGCTATATAGCTGCAAAAAGCTTCATAGAGGATTCAGATTATGATGTGCTTTGGCAAAGGGAACTAAGGCCTATGCTTGAAACCTCTCTTGTTAACCGCTATCTCTTTGAAAGGATCGGCCATGCCGGCTACAGGTATCTGATTAAATGTTTTGGCAAGGGTGATCCTGCCAAAATTCTCAAAAAACATTATAACCCTTCTTTTTTAAAGAATCTCCTGCTTCCCTTCGCAAAGGGGAGATATGAAAGCAGGGTCAAGGACCTGAGCTGCAGCCGTGAAAACTGTACATGTGTGTGGTGCAGGTGCGGAACAAAAAAGGTGTGTCCATAATGGAAACTATAAACTATGTAAATACTACATATCACGACGATATAAAAGAGGATGTCCTGTCCGGCTTGACAGCATCACAAAAGTTTATTCCCAGTAAATACTTTTACGATGCCCGGGGATCGGTCCTCTTTGAGAAGATTTGCTGTTTGCCCGAGTACTATCCTACACGTACGGAGCTGTCTATATTAAGGGATGCTGCTCCGTCTATAATGCATTATTTCCCGGATGGCGATATTGTTGAGTTGGGGGCAGGCGCAAACTGGAAGATCAGGACGCTGCTGGATATTGTCCCAAAGAACAAATTATCAAACATACGGTATATACCGGTAGATGTCAGTGAAGCAGCCCTGGAGTCGTCAACGGAAGAATTGCTGAGGATATATCCCGGACTGAATATGCTTGGGATAGTTGCTGATTTTACCAGACATATGGAGATGATACCGCGTGGCCGGGAGAAACTGTTCATCTTCTTTGGCAGCACATTAGGGAATTTCAAAGAAGACGAGAGAGCCCTTTTCTTAAAAAGTGTTGCAGGTTCCATGGGGACGGGAGACCGTCTTCTGCTCGGTATTGATATGCTGAAGCCACGGGATATCCTGGAACGCGCTTATAACGACTCCTCGGGGATTACGGCTGAATTCAACAAAAATATTCTAAATGTTTTAAACAGGGAGCTGGACGCTGATTTCGATTTAGAGCATTTTGATCACCGAGCCGTCTTTAATGCAGAAAAAGAACGGATGGAGATGTATTTGCAGGCTAACGTTGATGTAGCTGCAGAGATAAGTTCCCTGGGATTAACGGTTAAGTTGGAGCAGGGCGAACGCATTCTCACCGAGGTTTGCAGGAAATTCACTAAAGGCAGTGTGGACCGGATGGCCTTTAATGCCGGCCTGAATGTCACTAAATGGTTTTCTGATCCAAAAGGGTGGTTTTCCCTTGTAGAGATGGAAAGATGGAATGAAGGAGGGTAAGTTGATTAAACAGCAGGCGATTATCCCGTCAGCTACAACCGGGGTAAGCGGAAAGAATAAAGGAGAGGTCAGGATCGAGCTGCCTATAGCAGGAATGACGTGTGCCTCCTGTACGGCAACGATAACAAAGGCGCTGGCCTCTACAAACGGCGTCAGCCGGGCGAATCTCAATTTTGTCTCTAAAAAGGCATTTGTCTCATATGAGCCCACCCGTGTACGGGTGGGGCAGATCATCAAGGTAATCAAGGACAGCGGGTATGATGTCAGCTCGGAAAAGGTCACTCTGAAAATCAGGGATATGACGTGTGCCTCGTGTGTCGGGAAGGTCGAGGATGCCTTAAAGGGATCGCCCGGGGTCATTTGGGCAGAGGTAAACCTCGGCTCCGAAAGTGCGGTTATTGAATATCTGTCTTCAATAACAGACCTGAAATCGCTGAAAAAAACTATAGAATCCGCCGGATACAAAACGGGCACTGAAGAGTCTCAGTCTAAGGAGGAGAATTCAAAAGTGCGGGAATACAGGTCACTTATGAGGAGATTCATAGTTGCCGCCATCATATCCCTGCCCGTAATCGTGGTCAGCTACCCGAAATTCTTCCCGGGGCTCAAGGATATGGACATGGATACGTTGCGACTGCTCTGGATAGGTGCGAGTATCCTTACCGTGCCTGCGCTTGTCTATTCCGGAAGCAGTTTTTTCAAGGGTGCGGTTGCAGCCTTCAGACACCGCGCTGCCGACATGAATACATTAATCGCTCTCGGCACAGGAATGGCATGGCTCTTTTCGACCGTTGTGGTCCTCTTTCCCGAGCTCTTTCCCGAGAACGCCCGTGAGCCTTATTTTGACGTTGTCTCCGTGGTTATCGCCCTCGTAGTGCTGGGCCAGGCATTGGAGCTGAGGGCCAAGGGCAGGACATCAGAGGCCATAAAGAAATTGATGGGACTCCAGGCCAGGACCGCACGGGTAATAAGGAACGGCAATGAGATGGATATTCCGATAGAGGAAGTCCTGGTTGGTGACAAGGTGATAGTACGTCCAGGGGAGAAGATACCCGTAGACGGAGTGCTTGTCGAGGGACGATCAAGCGTGGATGAATCCATGCTCACAGGTGAGCCCTTACCTGCGGAGAAGCAGGAGGGGGATGAGGTTATAGGCGGAACAATAAACAAGACCGGTGCCTTTAAGTTTAAGGCCACAAAAGTCGGAAAAGACACGGCCCTTGCCCAGATTATCAAGATGGTGCAGGAGGCACAGGGCTCCAAGGCCCCCATACAGAAACTTGCCGATACAGTCAGTGGATACTTTGTTCCTGCGGTGATGGTCATAGCAGTGACGAGTTTTGTTTTATGGTATGACCTTGGCCCTGAACCACGCATCATCCTGGCATTGCTCGGGGCTGTGACTACATTGATAGTGGCATGTCCATGCGCACTCGGTCTTGCAACACCGACTTCGTTGATGATAGGGGTAGGAAAGGCCGCAGAAAACGGGATCCTGATAAGAAACGGTGAGGCCATACAGGTTGCATCCGCACTTGATACCGTGGTGCTTGACAAGACAGGCACCATCACCATCGGGAAGCCGGCACTGACTGACGTGATAGTTACCGGAGAAGGCAATGAGAAGGACGTTGTCAGTTTTGCAGCGGCCCTCGAGAAGAACTCCGAGCATCCACTGGCAGAGGCAATACTTCAGGGAGCCAAATCCCGGAACATTGTCCCATCTGATCCGGAGGATTTCAAGGCCATACCCGGACACGGGGTAGAAGGCATTGTGGACGGGCACCGGATAAACCTTGGCAACAGAAAGCTCATGGACAGGATCGGGGCCGACCTTGGTGGTCTTGAAAAAGATTCACATACGCTTGCCGATGAAGGGAAAACCCCGATCTTCATCTCCATTGACGGCAAGGCTGCCGGTGTCATAGCAGTCTCTGACCCCCTGAAGGAGGATTCGATTGAGGCGATAAAGGGGTTGAAGGGGCTGGGTGTGGATGTGGTCATGATAACAGGTGACAACAGGAGGACCGCAAAGGCTATAGCAAAGAGAGTGGGGATTGATCGGGTGCTTGCAGAAGTCCTGCCGGAAGACAAGGCAAGGGAGGTGCAGAAACTGCAACTCGAGGGCAGAAAGGTTGCATTTGTAGGTGACGGGATCAATGATGCCCCGGCACTTGCCCGTGCGGATGTGGGAATGGCAATCGGTACCGGTACGGATGTGGCGATAGAGGCATCAGACATAACCCTTATCAAGGGGTCGCTCCTGGGAATACAGGCGGCATTCAGTATATCAAAGGCCACGATGAGGAACGTCAGGGAAAACCTCTTCGGTGCCTTTTTCTACAACACGGCACTTATTCCCGTAGCTGCGGGAATTCTTTATCCCTTATGGGGTATTACCATGAACCCCATCCTTGCAGGTGCAGCCATGGCCATGAGTTCTCTGACCGTTGTGACTAATGCAAACAGACTCAGATTCTTGAAGGTGACGGGTAGGGATGGATAGAATAATCGTAACAGCAACAGGTATTTTCACCATAGGATGGGTTATCTGGTTCTTTCTGTTTTCCAAAAAGAAGGAGTACAGGGCAGCTGTATCATCAGGTGTTCAGGAAGTAATCATAAAAGTGAAAGGAGGATACAACCCTGACGTAATTGTTGCAAAGGCGGGAAAACCCCTCAGACTACTTTTTACGCGGGAAGAAGAGGCATCCTGTACGGAGATGGTCGTCTTCGGGGCATTTAACAAGTCTGCAAAACTGCCCCCTTACAAGGAGGTAGCGGTAGACTTGTTGCCTGAGAAGCCCGGAGAGTATGACTTTTCCTGTCAGATGGGGATGATCAGAGGTAAACTCATTGTTGAAGAGTAATAAAGGAGGTAGTATTATGCATAGAGATCCGGTTTGTGGAAAGAAGATGAATCCCAACAAGGCCCACATCACAATTGAGCACGGGGGCAGGAAATATTATCTGTGCTGCCCTTTGTGTCAGGCAGAGTTTGAAAAAAATCCTGAAAAGTATATAAAGCAGGAAAAGGATTGAGCGTGGAATATCGGAGGTTTTTTCGGGCGAAATCCCTCCGATATTCATGTTATAATACTAAATGCGTTTTGTTGCAGACCTGCACATTCATTCAAAACATTCGAGGGCAACCAGCAGGAACATGTCCCCTGAGAGCCTCTGGAGATGGGGACAACTGAAGGGTATCACCGTTATCGGCACTGGTGACTTTACTCATCCGGGATGGCTTGACGAGCTGCAGGAGAAGCTTGAACCGGAGGGCAACGGCCTCTTCAGGCTGAAGGAGGAGTTCAGGACAGATGACGTCCCTGACTCCTGCAGGGCAGACCTCTTTTTTCTCCTCTCTGCCGAGATAAGCTGCATTTACAGTAAAGGCGGCAGGACGCGGAAGATACATTCCATTATATTCGTCCCTGACTTTACTGCTGCAGCAAGGATAAACACCGCCCTGTCAAAGATAGGAAACCTTAGTGCCGATGGAAGACCGATACTCGGGCTGGATGCAAAGAAACTCCTGGAGATCGTAATGAATGCATCTGCCGATGCCATGCTCGTCCCGGCCCATGCATGGACCCCCCACTTCTCCGTCTTCGGCGCAATGTCAGGCTTTGACTCTCTCGAAGAATGCTTTGAGGAATTGACCCCGCATATTCATGCCATAGAGACGGGGCTTTCTTCAGACCCCCGGATGAACAGGCGGCTTTCACAGCTTGACGGCATAACCCTTATATCCAATTCCGATGCCCATTCACCTGCAAAAATCGGTCGTGAGGCCAATATCTTTGACACAGACGTCTCTTACAAATCCATAATGGAAGCCATCAGAACAAAAAAGGGGTTTTCAGGAACTATAGAGTTCTTTCCTGAAGAGGGGAAATATCATTATGACGGTCACAGGGTATGCCGTGTGAGTCTTTCTCCAAAGGAGACAATAAAGTATGACTACCTCTGTCCGGTATGTGGTAAACGGGTGACAGTGGGGGTAATGCACAGGGTTGAAAAGCTTGCAGACCGGGAAGACGGGTTTGGGCTGTCAGGCTCACCGGGCTTCCACTCCATCATCCCCCTGCCGGAGATTATCTCCGAGACCGTAAAGGTCGGTGTTAACAGCAAGCGGGTAGCTAATGAATATTTCAGGGTACTGAAAGGCCTCGGCAATGAATTCAGGATACTTATGGAGACACCCCTGGAGGATATCGAGATGGCCGGTTCACCCCTTCTTCGGGAGGCAATCTCAAGAGTGCGCTCAGGGGATATTTATATTGCTCCCGGGTTTGATGGTGAATTCGGGAAGATAAAAATCTTTGAGAAAGTCGAGAGGGAAGAGATCAAGGGACAGAATATGCTTTTTTGATAATGCGGATTCGGAACTATTTTTTGTTGGTGAAATAATCGCCAAGCAGTCCCCTGGAGTGTTCGTCCTCATGGCAGTATACACACAGATTTTCCCAGTTGGAACCATCTGCCGGATTATTCCTGGGATTTCCATCCCTGTGATGAACGGTCAGGAGATGCCTGTCCTTGTAATCAAACTCTCTTGCACATTTGGCACAGATAAGCCCGTGAATCTTCAGTGAGCGCTCCCTGTAAGTGTTGGCAGGGGAGCTCTGCCCCTTTAATTCCCTGACTATTTCAGCAGCAGACTTGCTGCTCTTTATCTTTTCAGGTCTTTGTTTTTTATACACTTTATTTCGTCTGCTTTGCATTTCAATATATTTCCTGCCCCTGATTACCGGGGGATTTCAGGTGCTAAAATACCCGGCCAACCCCCCGTTGCCATGTTTTTGTTCATATGCTCAGGATATCAGGCTTTAATCTAAATGTCAACGCGGCCCTGCACAACAGGACAATAGAACGAGTCAAGGGCAGCAGCCCTGACCGGTATAAGCCGCAAACAACTCAGGACCAGTATGAAGTTGAATTGTTATCGGGATAGATACAGCAGGCTATCGTTTTTAATCTCCCTGTATGAAAAGACAGGGCCGTCTGTACAGATGTATCTGGGACCTGCATAACAATGACCACATTTACCGACCCCGCACTTCATGTGCGCTTCAAGGGTGGTAATTATCCTCTCCTCAGGCATTCCAAAGAGGAAGAGCTCTCCCATGACGGCCTTTATCATTACTTCAGGGCCGCATATGTAGGCTGTTGCCTTCTTCAAGTCTGAATGCACCTCCTGCCATAGACCTGTAACCAGGCCGACATGGCCCTTCCAGCCTTCATCAGCCCTGTCCACCGTAAGAAGCACCTTTACGCCCCTCTCCTTCCAGACCTCCAGTTCATCCCTGAAGACAATATCCTCAGGAGTTCTTGCACCATACAGGAGCGTTATCCGACCAACATCCTCTGATTTTTTTATAAACGACTGAAGAAGCGGTCTTAACGGCGCCATGCCAATCCCGCCTGCAACCACCACAACATCCCTGCCTCTGGAGATA
This sequence comes from uncultured Thermodesulfovibrio sp., assembly GCA_964639515.1. GTDB lineage: Bacteria > Nitrospirota > Thermodesulfovibrionia > Thermodesulfovibrionales > JdFR-85 > BMS3Bbin07. Next base: position 10,274 of record CAZXDE010000019.1, on the reverse strand, counting down.
TCCAGGGGGAAGCCGTTGCCATAGGGGCCTCTCAGCCATACAGTATCTCCGGCGTGCAGGGAATGGATTGCCCCGGTAACGAGGCCTGCTCTCCTTATGCACAGCTCCACCGCATTATCTTTTCCGGAAAGCGAGGTTACGGATATGGGAACCTCCCCTGCACCCCATACCGAAACCATAAAGAACTGTCCCGGCAGATAGTTGAACGGCATTGGAGTCCTCACCCTGAAGAGGCTCACGTCCCTGCCCTCGGGTATAATCTCCTCGATCTTTCCGCTTACAGGCAAGTATATATTTTTCATTTGTCACTTACCATTTGTCACTTACCATTTGTCATTTTCCATTTGTTATTTGTTTTCCTCTTCCGTTGAATCCTGTTAATCCTGTCTGAGAAAATTCCTGTTTTTGCTTATCAGTTATTCTTTATGCTTCCTCTCCGTTAATGGCCAGTCCCTTTATCTCTGTTGCGATGGTTGCCATATCGATCTTTCCGGGACACGTTATGGCACATCTGCCACAACCCACACACCCGAATTCGTTCAGCGTCTCCGGATAGTAAATCAGTTTGTGATAATACCATCTCATAGTCCTCAGAACCCTCTTTTCATTCGGCACTATACCACCGGCCATCCGGGTAAAACCCTTAAAGAGACATGTATCCCACAACCTTATCCTCTCTACACCGTCAGGATATCTCCTGTCGGTTACGGTGAAGCACGTACAGAGCGGACAGTCATAAACACAGCCGCCGCATTCAAAACATCTCCGGGCAACCTTTTGCCAGAAGTCATCCTTTAACCGTCCGGCAAGAATCATCCGCCGGGGACTTTCAAGGCTTATCCTCTTCTGAAACCTCGCCTTTGCACTCAGGAAAACCTCGTACTGATCATCATAGTCCATCTTTCCGGGTCTGCTGAACAGAAAAAACATTCCCTTGACTGTTTTTATTCCTTCAGCCGAGGCCGCCTGGACAAAGTACCTGTTGCCGAGGTCGGTCAACTGTATGTCAAAGCCTTTTTCAAGGTAAGGGCCTGTCCCAAGTCCGATACAGAAGCAAGTCGGATCAGGGTTATTGCAGACAATAGAGATAAACAGGGTATTCTTCCTCCGCTGCTCATAATATGGGTCCCTGTATCCTTCGAGATAGAACCTGTCCAGGAGTCTGATGGCAGATATGTCGCAGGACCTGACACCAAAGATGACACGCTTCTTTTTATCCATCAGGTCCAGAATCCTGTTTTTCCCGTAAGATGATTTCATGTGCACGTTGGGGGATACGGGTTGCGGTTTGGAGGGTAAATTAAACTCGTCACTCGTAACTTTTAACCTGAACATGGGGTTGTATTGGGGGAAGAGGAATTCCTTTGGTGAAGGCAGTGATGCAGGGGCGTCAAGAACGACCTCGTGAATCTGCTCGACGGTCCTGAAGACAATATCCCTGCCCTCGTCCCTTAACGGGCCGAGGAGGTCCCGCTCTTTTCTTAACTGTCTCAGCCAGTAAGAGAGATGATTCTTCTCAAGTATCCATTCGTTTTTCATGATTCGATCTTCTCTATCTTTACTGCACAGACCTTGTATTCCGGAATCTTCGCCCCGGGGTCTGTGGCTGGGTTTGTCAGGATATTTGCAGCAGCCTCCATGAAATGAAACGGGATAAAGAGCGTACCCTCCGGCACCCTCCCGGTTACAAGGGCCCTCGGTTCTATCGAGCCCCGCCTTGAAGTCACCCTCACCCTCGTCCTCTTTCCGATACCGAGCCTTTCTGCATCAGCAGGGTTTATCTCTACAAGGCACTCGGGCTCTTCCCTTTCAAGCACAGCGGTCCTTCGGCACATTGTCCCTGTATGATAATGGAATGAGAGGCGTCCGGTTGTAAGGAGAAAGGGGTATACCTCATCAGGCGGCTCATCAGGCGGGAGAAAATCCACTGTAATGAACGAGCCAAGCCCCTTGGCAAATTTCTTTCTGTGCAGATAGGGCGTTCCGGGATGGTTGATATCAGGGCAGGGCCATTGCAGGCCAAAACCCTCAGACAGCCTGTGGTGTAATACCCCGCCATAAGAGGGAGTCAGGAGAGCTATCTCTTCCATGACCTCATAGGCCCCCCTGTAAGGCATACTGTAACCCATCTTTTCAGCAAGGGCACAGATTATCTCCCCATCGGGCATTGATTCACCGATTTGTCCGGCCGCCCTTCCGAGTAGCTGTATCCTCCGCTCCGTATTTGTAAAAGTCCCGTCCTTCTCGGCAAAGGATGCAGCAGGCAGGACTACATCTGCAAACCTTGAAGTCTCATTTGGGAATATATCCTGCACGATCAGGAATTCAAGCCCCTCCATCGACTCCCTGACATGATGAAGGTCAGGGTCGGACATCAGGGGGTTTTCTCCCATTATGTACATGGCCTTCAGGCTGCCCATACGTGCCGCCTCCATCATCTCCATTATTGTCAGCCCGAGGTTGACAGGAAGTTTTTTCCGCCAGGCCCTTTCGAACTTTCTTCTTGCCCGAGCGTCCGTCACTTTCTGGTAGCCACTGTAAACATTAGGCAGGGCTCCCATATCACAGGCCCCCTGCACATTGTTCTGTCCCCTCAGCGGGTTGATGCCTGACATCGGCAGGCCGATATGTCCGGAAAGCATGACCAGGTTGGCACAGGCCCTTACATTGTCCACCCCGGTTATATGCTGCGTAATTCCCATTGCATAGAAAAGCATCGACCGTTTCTCCATGGCATAGATCCTTGCCACACGCCTTATATCATTGGCCTTGACCCCGGTGATGCCTTCAACGGTTACCGGGGAATAACGCTTCAGCTCCTCTTCAAAGGGATCGAAATTCTCGGTCCTTCTTCTGACAAAGTCGGCATCCACAAGCCCCTCGTTCACTATCGCATTCATTATTCCCATCAGAAGGGCAACGTCTGTGCCGCTGCGGTGCCTGAGGTGGATATGGGCAAACTCCGCTATCTGTGTCCTTCTTGGGTCTGCAACTATCAGTGTTGCCCCACGGTCAACGGCCTCAAGCATATGCATCCCTATCATCGGGTGCTGTTCCGTGGTGTTCGAGCCAATCACAAAGAGGACACTTGCATCGGCAATCTCGTTTATGGAGTTGGTCATCGCTCCGGAACCGAAGGCTGCTGCCAGACCACCAACAGTAGAGGAGTGACAGAGCCTGGCACAGTGGTCGATGTTATTTGTACCAAGAACTGCCCTTGCAAACTTCATCATCAGGTAGTTTTCTTCATTTGTACACTTTGCTGAACTGAGAATCCCTATGGAGTCAGGCCCGTGTTTTGTTCTGATCTCACCAAGGCGTGCTGCTACAAGGTTCAATGCCTCATCCCAGGTGGCCCTTCTGAGGTCTTTTCCTTCTCTTATCAGGGGATATTTCAGCCTGTCGGGGTGCGTAGCAAACTCATGGGCATTCCAGCCCTTTACACAGAGGCTCCCCCTGTTTACCGGGTGGGCCCTGCTCGGAGATGTACCTGTGATCCGCCCGTTTTTCACATGGAGGTAGAGGCCGCAGCCGCAGCCGCAGTAGGGACAGACCGTCATAATCTTGTTCATAGAGGTTATTATAGCAAAGGCTGTGCCGTCTGTACACATCCGGCTTGATTCGCCCGGACCTGCCGTAAGGATATAAAATAAAATTTTTTGATATAATAGAGACTCGTTGATTCCCGGATGCAGAAAAGACGGCGGGTAATCCCCATGGCATCAAGGATATCCGGACAGGTCCCGGCTTAAGGAGGTTTAAGGTTATGGAGTATACAGTTGTTTTCATTACAGCACCTGATGAAGAAGAGGCAGCAAGGATTGCAAGGATTATTGTTGAAGAAAGGCTCGCAGGGTGTGTGAATATTGTAAAGGGTATACGTTCAATCTATAGCTGGGAAGGGAAGGTAGAGGATGAACATGAGGTCCTTATGATTGTAAAGACAAAAAGAGTTCTCTTCACTGAACTTGAAAAGAGGGTGAAAGAACTCCATTCCTATAGCGTGCCGGAGATAATTTCACTCCCGATTATTGAAGGTTCCGAGGGGTACATGGAATGGCTTAAGCATGAATTGATGAGTTGAAAAACTGCGGGAGTTAAAGAGAAATCAACGTTCCGGGTTCTTCAACTCCCTGCCTCTATACTGCCTCTACTGACTTGACCTCGGGGATATCCTGTTTCATTGCAGCCTCAATCCCTCCCTTCAGGGTCATTATTGACATGGGACAAGTACCGCAGGCTCCAACGAGTCTCACCTTTACAACATTGTCATCCGTAATCTCAACGAGTTCAACGTCTCCACCATCCCTCTGAAGCGTTGGCCTGATTTTGTTTATCACCTCTTCAACCTTTGTCCTGTCAATCATTGATATGCTCCTCTCTTGATCGAATTTTTATCAGGGTAATCTGCATAAACCCGGAATTACTCTATTTTCCTATTTTCAGCATACCAAAAGCAACCCTGCAAGGGCTTCTTACTCACTTCTTAATCCCGTAGTTGACAAAGTTTTTTCTTTATAGTACTCTATACGGTAGAAGTATGAGAGAAGCATTGCATTCAAGGTCTCTTCTGGATACAATCAGGATATAATTTGTGTACACGTTGTTCCTGCCGTATTATAAAGGAGAGGAAGATGCAGATTCCTGTTCACACCTAAAACACCGAAAGAAAATGAATTATTTTCTTCAGTTACTTAGATCAGGTTTCCCTTTATCAATTAATGGTTTTGCCCAATAGGTGGCAATTTTGATTGCGTTAAGCTTTCTTACAAGGATGCCGTTTTTTATCCTTGACCTTGAGTAATGAAAGATAGCTCTCAACAGCTGAGAATATCACGAATACCAGCCTCTTTTATAAAAAATTCAAGGCCCTGAAAACCTGCCGGTATAATCAGGTAAATAAATAACTTCAGCTTACAATTTTATAAGAAATAAATGAAGAAGCCATAGGCTTTCTTAGTAACTCATATCTGGAAAAAAAAGACACCTTAACAGATATTTTAAGGAGTGCATCATGAGTAATGTCTCGATTTCTGAATTAAAAGAAAAGACCATTGAGGAACTCTCTCAGGTAGCCCGCCATCTGCGTATTGACGGGGTCCCCGGGATGAGGAAACAGGAACTTATATACGCAATATTACATGCCCAGGCTGAAAAGACCGGGAACCTCTTTGCAGAGGGTGTCCTTGAGATACTACCTGACGGCTTTGGTTTTCTGCGTTCACCTGATTACAGTTACCTGCCAAGCCCTGACGATATATATGTATCCCCATCGCAGATAAGGCGCTTTAATCTGCGAACCGGAGACCTTGTATCCGGACAGATACGGCCTCCGAAAGAGAGTGAGCGGTATTTTGCGCTGCTGAAAGTTGAAGCCATTAACCATGAACCACCTGATGACAATATAACGCGTCCACTCTTTGATAATCTTGTCCCCTATTATCCCACTGAAAAGATTAATCTGGAGCACAGCTCAACCGATTATTCCACAAGGGTTATGGATCTGATTACGCCTGTTGGTAAAGGACAGCGAGGCATGATCGTTGCAGCGCCGAGGACAGGCAAGACTATGCTCCTGCAATCAATCGCCAAGGCAATAAAGCATAACCAGCCGGAGATACACCTCATTATCCTCCTTATTGACGAGAGGCCTGAGGAGGTAACGGACTGGAGAAGGCAGGTTGATACTGCGGAGATAATAGGTTCTACCTTTGATGAACCACCTCAGAGACACACTCAGGTATCTGAAATGGTTATAGAACGGGCAAAGAGGCTTGTTGAGATTAAAAGGGATGTCGTCATACTTCTTGACAGCATAACCCGGCTGGCCCGGGCATACAATACTATCATTCCCGCAAGCGGAAAGGTCCTCTCCGGTGGTCTTGATGCCCATGCCCTGCAAAAACCCAAACGGTTTTTCGGTACGGCAAGGAATATTGAGACCGGAGGCAGTCTTACAATCATTGCCACTGCCCTTGTTGATACCGGCAGCCGTATGGATGATGTCATTTTTGAAGAATTTAAAGGTACAGGCAACATGGAACTCCATCTCGACAGAAGGCTTGTTGAGAAAAGGATATTCCCGAGTATTAACATCAATGCCTCCGGTACGAGAAAAGAGGAGTTGCTGGTTGAAAAGGATGTGCTTAACAAGATGTGGATACTCAGGAAAGTACTTAATCCCCTGGGAACAGTGGAAAGCATGGAGTTTCTGTTAGGCAAGCTCAGAGGCACCAAAGCCAATACAGAGTTTCTTGAAATGATGAATAAATAGTAAAGGCAGCATCCTCCCTTGGCATCAAGGCCATTACCGTCGAGATATGTGTCAGGTTCAAGACCACGCTTATGATAGGTGAAAGATGCATAATTGAGGCATCT
>CAZXDE010000019.1:0-3796 GCA_964639515.1 uncultured Thermodesulfovibrio sp. | reverse complement strand
CATTTATTTATCAGGTAGTACCTTCCTGTGCTATTTTCTTATTAACAAAATACTGCTGCAGGATACTCAGAAGATTACTTACCAGCCAGTAAACAACAAGTCCGGATGGAAATTTCAGAAAGAGAAACGTAAAGACTACAGGAAGGTAGGTCATTATCTTCTGCTGCTGAGATTCCATTGTTGTTGGAGTCATCTTTTGCTGAATAAACATGGTAATACCCATAATTATGGGTAATATATAGTAAGGGTCCTTTGCTGAGAGGTCATGGATCCAGAAGATAAAGGGAGCCCCCCTCAGTTCAATTGCAACAAGGAGCACCTTGTATAAGGCAAAGAAGACCGGGATCTGTATAAGCATCGGCAGGCATCCGCTCATGGGATTCACCTTGTATTTTTTATACAATTCCATCATTTCCTTCTGCATCTTCTGTGGGTCTTTTTTGTACTTCTGCTTTATCTCGTTCATCTTCGGCTGAAGCACCTGGAGCTTTTTCATGGACTTCTGTCCCTTATTGATAAGGGGGATAAAGGGAATTCTCACAAGGATTGTAAGAAGCGCTATCGACCAGCCATAATTGCCGATAATCCTGTAGAACAACTTCAGTATCCAGAAGAGAGGTTGTGCAAGTATGGAGAAAAAGCCGAAGTTTACAATATATTCGAGACCAACGCCGAGGCTTTTCAGACGGTCATACGCCTTGGGACCGGCATAAAGGAGAAGTTCATTTTTTCCTGCAGGGAGATTTATTGCAACAAGAGCATCTCCCTTATTGTTGCGCCAGACCTTTGCACCGATAGCCTTCTCACGGGGGACGAGGGAGGCAAAGAAATATTTATCTTCCTGGGCGACCCACTTCACCTTTGAGCCAAACAACTTGGGCTCCTTGAGCTTGTTGGGTTTAATCTCAACCCTGTCCGAAGCCTTGAGTACTACAGGTCCGATATGGCCTCCGTAGCCCCCTGTACCTGATAGGCCAAAACCACTACCGAGGGTAACCCAGTAGTTATCAGGGCCCTGTACGTCTTCAAGGAGTTCGATGGCATAACTGTCTGAAGAGAATGAATACGTCCTTTTTATTACTATACCATCTCCCCTGTATGTGAATGAAAGGGAGGCGTTTTCTCCTTTATTTCTTAAATTAATATCACCCTGTCCTTCGGGGATGGCAAAGTTCACCTTATCAAAAACGAAATTTTTACCGTCTGTCCCGATGGCAAGTGCCGGGACGTCTGCATCAGTCCTCATTAAAACCACTTCAAGACCCTCATCGTCTCTGTATTTTTTTAACTGCCAATTCTTTATGGTTCCACCTTTTGACGAAAAAAGGGCCGTGTAAAGGGGGGTTTCAACCTTCAGGAGTGTCTCCTCGGACGCCGTTGCACTTTCAGGTACAACCGGATTTCCCGCCTTCGGCTCAGAGGGCCTGACCTTTATCTTTGCCGGGATATTCTGTGCAACATTGAGAGGTTGCTCAGGTCTCCTGGGCTGTGATGAAGGCGCAAAAATATACTGATACCCAAGGAGTACCACAAGGGCAAGTACAACAGCAATTAAAGTTCTTTTTTCAAAATTTTCTTCCATTGTCCGATACCTATTTTACCGGGTCATATCCACCTGGATGGAAAGGGTGGCATTTTAAAATCCTTTTTGCAGACATAAAGCTGCCTCTTAAAGCACCATACTTCTTGATTGCCTCGATTGAATATTCAGAACAGGTTGGAACGAATCTGCAGCTCTGTGGCAAGACAGGAGAGAGCAACATTTTATAGCTTTTTATAAGTAAAATGAGCAGACTTTTCATTTCAAACGGTTTTTAGCTTCGCAGTCAGATCCGGTACTATCTCAGACGATTTTGCGGTAACGCAAAGCTGCCGGGGAATAAGTACAATGTCATAACCGTGTATCCTTGAGAGTTCTTCTTCCTTTAAACCCGGACAGAGGGCTTTCCTCATTGCTTCCCTGAGCAGCCGCTTTGTCCTGTTTCTGACTACAGCGTTTCCTATCCTTTTGCTTACGGCCAGACCTATTCTGATACTGCTCAGGTTATTTGGAAGGGCGTAGATGATAGTGTATCTTGAGATAATTTTTCGTCCGGAACTGAAAGTTTTCTGAAAATCCCTCTTTTTTCTCAGACGGTCAATTTTTTGCGGCCTTTTGCCCTTCTTCTTTTTACAACCTTCCGACCGCTTTTTGTCCTCATCTTTATGAGAAATCCGAGAGACCTTTTTCTTTTGATCCTGTGAGGACGATATGTTGTGTATGCTCCTCCCATCTGTTTTTCCCCTTGCTATTCTTTTTAGTTTACCTATTAGTTTACGGATATGAAGTATAAATTTTTAAGGGCACTTATGTCAAGGAAGGTGCGGCCTCCAAAACTGTGAAATTCCTGAAGACAGACAATGCCCTATGGCAGGAGTTCCCTGAAATCACTGATAGCGATGAAGTCGCCGTTATCCCCCGCCGCCTTATCCTTTGAGCTTGCCATTGTCTTCAGTACAATATATCCGATACCAAACTCTCTGGCTGCCCTGAGGTTTTCCATAACATCATCAATAAAAACGGTTGTCTCCCTGTTAAAACGCAACATTTTTTCTATCCTGTTCCAGAATTCGATATCCTCCTTGGGGCACCCTATTTCTGAAGAAGTAATGACCTTGTCAAAGTATCCGCCTATTCGGGTCTTTCTCAGTTTTATCTTCAGGGTCTTGTAGTGGGCGTTTGTAGCAAGTATGACCTTTTTGTCGGCACTTTTCAGCTCCCTGAGAAAATCCTCAACATGGGGGTGTACCTCTATCAGGTGCCTTATCTGCTCCTTAAGTGCCGGGATGTCGAGGTCGAGCTCCCTTGTCCAGAAATCAATATCCGTCCAGTTAAGCGTACCCTCGTGGACCTTGTATTTCTTTAACAGAGCCTCCTTTGCCCTGTCAAAGGTGATATTGTGTTTTTCTGCATATTTTTCAGGCACGAGGTGTTCCCAGAAATAATCATCAAAGTATCTGTCCAGGAGGGTGCCGTCCATGTCGAGCAGTACATGTTTAACCTCAGACCAGAGCGCCTTTTTTAATCTTTTAATATCCATTAATATTTATCCCCTCAGGTAAAATCTTTTGATATAGGACAATTCAGAAAACCTTTCCATGATAGCTGCAATAACATCCTTCTTTTTAAATGTTATGGATAGATGATAGGTCACTTCGTTTTTAGTCCTGTCCATCTCATAGTCTATATTTGCAATATCGGCGCCGGCCTCCTTCAGAACCCTGATGACATCTGCCTCCTTTGCTATGGGGTCGGTAGTCAGGGTAAGGATTTTGTACGTCAGTCTCGGAACCATCACCTCAACCCTCCTGAGAATCCAGAGTGAGAAGAATGTGATAGAGAATGCAGTCAATGCCGGGACATAAAGACCGCTTCCTACAGCAAGCCCTATAACGGAAACAATCCACAGACAGGCTGCTGTTGTCAGCCCCTGAATGCTTAAGCCCGACTTGATTATAACCCCTGCACCAAGAAACCCGACCCCTGTAATGGCACCTGCTGCTATCCTTGCAGGGTCAATCCTGATTATCTCCGGGTTGAGTGTACTCATGCGATAGAAATCATCGGATACAATCATTATTAATACAGATGCGAGGCTCACAATGAGGTGGGTTCTGAACCCCGCCGGCCTGCCATGACTCTGGCGTTCAAACCCGATGATGCCGCCGAGTACGGCACCAAGCAGGAGTCTGAGGATTGCCTCTGTTGGATCAGTCATTGTCATAACGGTTTAGCTACAAATAAACACGAATTTTC
>CAZXDE010000018.1:11583-18575 GCA_964639515.1 uncultured Thermodesulfovibrio sp. | reverse complement strand
TAATTAACATTATAGCAGTAATTGAACAAAATATACAATGATTTCTCAGAAAAGAAAGGGACGGAACCCTGATTCCCGGACATTAAATCCTATCCCAGTACTGAAAGAATTTCCTTCAAACTCTTCACCAACTCCGCTTTTGAACTCCAGGTTCCCTTTATTGAAAAACCTTCCTCATGGAGGCGCAAGCTTCCCCTGCAGGCATTCTCGCAGTTCAGTATATCTTCAACCTTAACAGGTGTTTCGGGTGAGAACCTGACCTTTGCAGTCCCATTTGTTGAGCTCACAGAGACAATCCTCAACCCCCTTGCCAGTACCTTAAGTTTTATCAGATCAACCAGGGCAACTGCAGGTTCAGGCAGTACTCCAAACCGGTCCGTCATCTCTTCACCGAGCGTATTGACTTCCTCATCCGAATGACAGATGCTGAGTCTTCGGTATATACTGAGTCTTATACTCATATCCTTAATGTATTCCTCAGGAATATAGGCACTCAGGCCAAGGTCTATCGAGGGCTCAAAATCCTCCTCCACAGGCATGCCTTTAAGGGCTGCCACCTCCTGCTGAAGCATCTCCATATACATCTCAAATCCCACGGCATGGATATGTCCGGACTGGTCAGCTCCGAGGAGATTCCCGGCACCCCTTATTTCAAGGTCCTTCATGGCAAGCCTGAGCCCTGCTCCAAGATAGCTCAGTTCCTCTATTGCCTCAATTCTCCTCCTTGCATCTTCAGTGAGCATATCAGGCGGGGGCAGAAGGAAGTATGCATAGGCCCTCTGATTACCCCTTCCAACCCTGCCCTTCAACTGGTAGAGGTCCGCAAGACCCATTCGATCCGCCCTGTTGATGATTATCGTATTTGCCGATGGTATATCAATACCTGAACCGATTATGGCTGTTGCCAATAAAAGGTCTATGTCTCCATCCATAAACCTGAGCATCACATCCTCCAGCTCCCGACCCCCCATCTGTCCATGAGCAATGGCAAGCCTTGCCTGAGGGACAAGCCTTAAAAGATAGTCTCCCATCCCATGAATGTCCTTCACCCTGTTATGTACAAAAAAGACCTGCCCGCCCCTGTCAAGCTCACTCAATACCGCCTTTTTTATTACAGAGTCATTGAGTGTTGTAATCATACTCTTAATCGCAAGTCTCTCCTCAGGGGGGGTCTCAATCATGCTCATCTCCCTGATACCCGAAAGTGACATCTCAAGGGTCCTTGGAATCGGGGTTGCACTCATTGAGAGACAATCAACACCTTTTTTCAGTTCCTTTATCCTCTCCTTATGGGTTACACCAAAGCGGTGTTCCTCATCTATTATCAGGAGCCCGGGGTCATAGAACCGGACCCTCCTGCTCAAGAGCCCATGTGTGCCGATTATAATATCAATATCCCCACAACTCAGGGCTGAAAGAGTCTTTTTTGTCTCAGAGGCAGATTTAAAACGGCTCAGGAAATCTATCTTTAACGGGAATGCCGAAAACCGGGCCTGAAAATTTCTGAAATGCTGCTCACAAAGGATGGTGGTCGGGACAAGTACTGCAACCTGCTTCCCATCATAAACTGCCTTGAATGCTGCTCGCATTGCCATCTCTGTCTTACCGTAGCCCACATCACCACACAGCAACCTGTCCATGGGCCGTGGGGATTCCAGGTCTCTCTTTATCTCTTCCCATGCCCTGATCTGATCCGCTGTCTCCTCAAAGGGGAAAAAGGCATCAAACTCCCTGTGGAGTTCCGTATCAGTGCTGAAGGAGTAGCCCTCGACTACCTCTCTCTGTGCATAAATGGATATGAGTTTACCGGCAAGCTCACGGACCTTCTTCCTCGCCCTCGCCTTCTTCTTCTTCCAGCGATTCCCCCCAAGCCTGTCAAGATTTGGGATAACCCCTTCGGCGGCCCTGTACTTCTGAATAAGGCCGATATTCTGCAGGGGCAGATACAGCCTTGCACTATCTGCATACTCTATGACCATGGCCTCTCCCTTGTATGCAGAGGCATGAAGAGGTTCAAGGCCTGCAAACCTTCCCATACCGTACTCACGGTGAACAACATAATCACCGGCCTTAAGGTCCTCTATAGTCTCAAGCAGCTTCTTGACTCTGGAAGTCTTATGGGGTTTTAAGAGCGGTCTCCTTCCAAATATCTCTTTCTCTGTAAGGATTATCAGTCCTGGAATATGAAGCCCCCCGGAAAGCACCCCGACAGTAATTGAATACCTCCCGCTGTAGTTTCCGATGTCATCCATGGAAATCAGTGGAGCTATCAGCCCCCCCTCACTCAGGACCTCACCTAACCTCTTTGCCTGAGATTCTGAGGAGAGCACAAAAACAACCTTCTCATCCAACCCCTTCAACACCCCGGCAAGCCCGTAGATATCCTCTCTTTCACTATGCAGGAGTCCAAGGCCGGCAATAGATAATGTCAATGCTTCCGTCTCACCCTCCATAGGCAATGAATGGAGGGTTATAAAAGAGGGGTCAGGTCTCAACATTTGACATAAACCTGGAGAAGTGTCAAATGTTGAGACCTGACCCCTTACAGTTTCTGAAAAATAGCAAAACGTCTTCCCCTCAAAGGAGGCAATCAACGGGCTCCCTTCTTTTTCAATTGCGGGCAGGACCTCGGCCTCGTTCAGTTGGCTGTCGGAACGCTGGGTATCGACCTCAAAGGTCTTTATATCATCCAGTTCATCACCGAAAAATTCCAGTCTGACCGGTCTGTCCATGTTTGATGGATAAAGATCAAAAATCCAGCCCCTCTCACTAAATTCACCTTTCTCCGACACAAGAGGCACCTGCCTGTAGCCAATAGATTGAAGACTTTCGGCAAGCCCTTCCCTGCTGATTGTCATTCCCTTTCCGAGCTTTAAGATGGAAAGGGATAAATCCTCAGGCCTCCACGTAGGAGAAAGAAATGCATCCATTGAACCGATAAACATTCTTCCCTTTTTGAGTTCCGGGATATTCTTAAGCCGTATACCTGTGGACTCAATGTCTCCCTGCTCAGGCATAAAAACGGGGGTATCGGATGTGTCAAAACCATCAAGGATGTTTTGATAGAAAAGCACGTCATTTCTCATCACCCCTGCCTCATCCTCTGTGCCGGTAAACAGGATATGGTTACAGGTCCTGTTTTGAAGCGTCATGAGGGCAACAAAAAGGGCTTTAGAGGAATCCCTGAGATTGAAAACGTTAAAAACAGGAGCAGACTGAGCTTCAGCCGTTTGCGGCAAAGCTTTAACAAGATGTCTGAAGGAAGCAAGCAGAAGCGACTTCATGAAGAATGACAAAACCTCTCAATAATGCGCTCAATTATGCCTGTTGAGGAGATACCCTGTCTGTAAGGAAGGCTATGAACCTCCCTGACAAGGTCTGAACCGACAATATCCTTTACCTCCCAGTCCCCCCCCTTAACAAGCACATCCGGCATAATTAATCTTATAATCTCATACGGCGTATCCTCGGCAAATATGGTAACATAACTCACCATTTCAAGGGCTGAGAGGACCTCGACTCGCTGGTCCTGAGGAACTATGGGCCTTTTGGTTTTTAACCTCCTGACGGAAGCATCGGAGTTCACACCGACTACAAGTACATCACCCCGGGCTTTGGCTTCCCCAAGATACTGAATATGGCCTGCATGGATTATGTCAAAACAGCCATTTGTAAAGACAATCCTCTTGCCCTCCGACCGCAGCCTCTCCATCTCTTTCCCGACTTCCTCTCTTTGGAGGAACTTTTTATTTTTCATCTATACGTAAAAGCCTCTCTTTTGCCCTTTCAAGTATCTCCCTGTCGCCTTTATATTTTACCATTTCTAATGCATCATCAAGGGGAAACCATGAAGCCACATCAACCTCCCGGTCATGGTTATCCGTGCTCCCGCCCATATACTCAATAAGATAATAATAGACTGTTTTATGGTACTTCGTATTCTCATCCTTAAGGAAATACCAGTATGAAATCGTATCAAGGCTATCCACTATGGGTCCCTTCAGGCCAGTCTCTTCCTGCACCTCTCTCAGGGCAGCCACCTCCGGCTGTTCCCCCTTTTCAACCAGTCCTTTTGGAAGCGTCCATATCGAACCGTCCTTCACTGAAACGAGAACAACCTTTATTCCATCGCTGTCTCTTTTGAATACAACCCCGCCGGCAGATATCTGTTTCTTTAGTAAGGCCGGCCTCATCTCAATGTTCCGGCAATCACAGGGTTGCTATATCTCTTCACCCTAAAACCTGAAGGACGGATTCAGGAAGTTTTACCGGTTTCATCTGCTCCGACACTGAGGCAAGTTTCACAAGACCGGAGACAAGCAGCTCTCCTGTCTGCTTTCTCATTACCTGATGTGAGAATGTAATACTGGCTGGCCCCCTGTCTGCTACATCTGTCTTAATCATTAAAATATCGCCGTATCTCCCTGACTGACGGTAATGTGCCGAGGCATCAACAACAACAAAACAAACCCCTTTCTCCATCAACCCCTTTAGCGAGACCCCTTTTTGCTCCAGGTATTCAGTCCTTGCACGTTCAAAGTATCTGAAGTAATTGGCATAATAGACTACCCCTCCGCAATCCGTATCCTCATAATATACTTTAACCTCTATCCGGTCTTCCGTCACGACGTACTATTCCCCGAAAAGATTCTGACAAAGTCGTTATAGAGTGCAAAGACCATAAGTAGCAGGATAAGTGCAAGCCCTATCTTTTGAGTAATAGCAATTGTCTTTTCGCTGAGGGGTTTTCCCTTGATCCCCTCTATCAGAAACATAAAGATGTGACCTCCGTCAAGGATCGGAACCGGCAGGAGATTAAGGACACCGAGGTTCACACTCAACAATGCCATAAACATGAAATACGTCAGGAGGCCTGCCGAGGCTGCCTTTCCCGACTCCTGTAAAATAGTCACCGGACCGCTTATGTTCTTTAGAGACACCTGTCTCGTTATCAGCATCTTGATGGAGTCTACAACAAAAAATCCCATCTTGTAAGTGGCTGTCACGCCTTTGAAAGGGGCATCAAGAACCGAGTCGCTCTGAATGGACTCAAAAAAACCTCCTCCGAGTTTTTTGACCCCGATCCTTCCTATAACTACCTTGGTCCCGGCAGGATCAACCTCATCAACAGATTGAGGAATAATCCTGAGGTTTAACAACTTCCCATCCCTTTTTACAACAAAATCAAGTTTCCTGCCCGGGTTTTTGACAACAATATTCACCATATCAAACCATGTATCAATCCTTTTATTATCTATCTTCACTACTACATCCCCGGCTTTCAGGCCTGCCTCAGAAGCCGGATAACCCTCCTGAACCTCATCTATAACAGGCAGGATATTGCTTAATACAGGGACATTAACAGGAAGTCCCATTGAGAGTACAGTGGTGAAGATTATATAGGTCAGGAATATATTAAACAACGGCCCGGCAAGAACAATCAGTATCCTTTTAGTAACACTCTGCTGATTAAAAGCCCTCTCTTTTTCAGCCTCGTCCAGTTCCTCGCCTGATTCCTCGCCCAGCATCTTTACATAGCCCCCAAGCGGAAAGGCAGAGAGCATGTACTCTGTTTCACCTATCTGCCTGCCTATCACTTTTGGTCCAAAACCAAGTGAAAACTTCAGGACCTTTACGCCTGAAACCTTGGCCACCAGAAAGTGGCCGAGTTCATGCACAAAAATAAGAATTCCCAAGAGTATTATTGCTGATAGAATATTAGACCTCCTTTTATACGCTAATTGTTATACGGAAACAAATAGAGACTGTTTATACATTACGGTCATTTGTCATTGCTGCAATCCCGAACGCTTTCGGGGAATGACGGAAAAAACGACAAACTTTCGTGTTTATCAACAGACACAAACTAATTCCCTGAACTTTCTTCTTGCCCAGTCATCAGCCCACATAACTGTCTCTATATCCTTAACTGATACCGGATCGTGGGCATTGAGCACTTTTTCTATTATAACAGGTATCTGGTGGAAAGTCATACGGCCCTCAATGAACGCCTCCACCGCCATTTCATTTACTGCATTAAGAACCGCTGTGGCTGTACCTCCTGCATTCAAAGCCTTGTAAGCATATCCGAGACAGGGGAATCTCTCCATGTCAGGTCTCTCAAAGGTAAGTGCCCCCAATTCATAGAGATGACATGGTGCCAAAACCCCCTCAAGCCTCTCCGGATAGGAAAGGGCATAAGCGATCGGTCCCTTCATATCAGGATGTGACATATGAGCAATAAGCGCTCCATCCAGAAACTCCACAAGGGAGTGCACAATGCTCTGCGGATGTATAATTACATCTATGTCCTGCGGTGCAAAACCAAAGAGATAATGGGCCTCTATTACCTCCAACCCTTTATTCATCAATGTTGCAGAATCAATGGTAATCTTCTTTCCCATCTGCCAGGTGGGATGATTAAGGGCCTCTTCGGGGTTTATATCCCTGAGGTTATCACCTTTTCTTCCATGAAAGGGTCCGCCGGAGGCGGTCAGAATCAGCCTCTTAATATCCGAACTGTTATACCCGTGCATGCATTGAAAGATGGCACTATGCTCACTGTCAACAGGAATAAGTACGGCCCCGTATTTTATTACGGCCTCATTGACAAGAGGGCCGGCCATTACAAGGGTCTCCTTGTTGGCAAGGCCAACGGTCTTTCCCTCCATAATGGCTGATAGTGTGGGTAACAGTCCTGCAGAACCCGAGATGGCTGAAAGCACAAAATCCGCCCCCGGATAAGCAGCAACATCCTGTATCCCTTCAGGGCCGGACAAAATCTCGCTAAATCCCGTATTCTCCCTTAACTTTCCGGCTTCAACCCCATCTGCCACTGCCACAACAAGAGGCCTGAACTCTTCAATCTGTCTTTGAAAAAGCTCAATATTGCGGCCTGCTGTAAGGCCGACCACCCTGAACTTATCCGGATACATCCTTATAACCTCAAGGGTCGCTGTACCGATTGAACCTGTTGAACCGAGAATCGTTAT
>CAZXDE010000018.1:0-11483 GCA_964639515.1 uncultured Thermodesulfovibrio sp. | reverse complement strand
GTTACAAACAGCATCCCGTCTATCTTGTCAAGCACACCACCATGTCCCGGAATTAAAGAGCTTGAATCCTTCACACCTGAATCGCGTTTAAACATCGACTCCGTAAGGTCACCAAGGACTGCAATGCACCCTATAAAAAACCCCACGACCAATACCTGGTAAACGGTTATGCTGTCTATCAGGAGTATCTTTATCAGGATCCCTGCCAACGCCCCTCCGGTCATTGAGCCGACAGCACCTTCAATGGTCTTTTTGGGACTTACAGATGGATAGAGTTTTTTCTTACCAAAGTTTTTACCAATATAATAAGCAAAACTATCCGACGCCCATACTGTTGCGCCAATGAATATAATCCATTCAGGGCCTACATCCCTCAGGGCAATCTGCAGACTGAGAATCAAAGGAATATAAGAAAAACCCACTACCACGGGAGCAATATCGGAAAGTGCATGTTCCGGCCCCGCTTTCCGCTCAAAGAGTCTGAAGAGTACTAAAAGCAGGAAAAGGATTATCAACAGGAATCGAATCTCACCCCACCCGGTATAAACAGAATAAAGAAAGAGTAGCCCGGCAAATACTCCCAAAAAGCCGAACGATTTTTTTACGCCGTACATTGAATAAAACTCCATCTGTGCACCTGCTGAGATGAAAAATAGAAGACCAAGGAAAAAAACAGACGGGAGTTTCATTATATAAAGATAGATTAAAGGCAGCAGTGCCAAGGCAACGATTTCTCTCTTTTTCTTCATTTATGATTCTGAAGGGGACATAATTCCCCCGAATCTCCTTTCTCTGTGCTGATAATCCTGTATCGCACAAAGAAACTCCTCCCTGGTAAAGTCAGGCCAGAGTGTCTCTGTAAAATATAATTCAGCGTAAGCGCCCTGCCACAGAAGAAAATTGCTGAGCCTTTTTTCTCCGCTCGTTCTTATGATTAAATCAACTGCCGGCAACCCCGAGGTGTCAAGTAACGTCTCAAATCTTTCTTCACTTATCTCCTCAGGCCTTACCCCCCCGGTAATAGCCTTTTTTACGGCCCTTAGTATTTCATCCCTTCCGCCATAGCTCAGTGCAATAACAAGTATCAATCCTTTATTTGCAGATGTTCTTTCCTCTATCTCTGTAATGATTCCCTGTATCACGGCAGGCAGTTTTTCCCTGTCACCAATAACTCTGAATCTGATACCCTCCATTATTAAATCCTTCAACTCCCTGGTCAGATACAGCTGCAGCAACTCCATAAGTGTAGTTACCTCATCATCAGGTCTCTGCCAGTTCTCCAGAGAGAATGCATAAAGGGTAAGCACGTCTATCCCAATTTCCTGAGCCGCCTTGATTAACTCCTTTGTCCGCTCAGCCCCCTTTCTATGACCCTCCACTCTGGGCAGACCTCTCAACTTTGCCCACCTTCCGTTGCCATCCATTATCACGCCTACATGTCCTGGAATATTTGTCAGCACAGTCTACCTCTCCTTTATTGAATATATCCTAAGAATTGTCACCATCGGGTTTTTTCCTCTTAATATATTCCCGGCCTTTATCCCCAGCAGAGGTTTGCTCAAGACCGCCACCTTATCATCAAAAATTGAGTAGTCAAGTAATTTACCACTTATCTTGTCAACAAGTGTCGATTCATCCACAGTAGTACCGGAATACCTGTATGTACGCAACTGGGAGCTCTTATACCCCAGTGCTCTTCCTATCAGTGGATTTCGTTTTATCACTACAGCCTCATTATTCCTCGTCATCATCCTGGCATTTACATGCCAGGAAACCCCGTCGGCATCCGTCAAAGGAGGATCTGTTGTGTATTCTCTTACAAAACCTCCCATACTCTCAACACTACGCCAGACGGCAACACCATTGCTATCTATAAGATTAAGATAATTGTTATCATCCATTGCCAGATAGACAGTCCTTCCTTCTTTATCCTTGAGTGTAACAAAATCGTAAATATTAAAACCTTTCAACTCCATGTATTTACCCTCCATACTGAAACCATCCCGATGATTTATCAGGATTATAGGACCTGAATAACCTTCGGAGTTTGAGTATTTCTGGTATAGAATTTTTCCATCCATTACCCTGATAAACCCATCTGTTTTCCAAAGGGTTTCAAGTTTTTGACCGTTCAGTTTATATATATAAGAGGTAACCTTTTCATGATCGGGAGACAGGACACTCAGGAATATCTCGTCTTTTCCGTCTGCATCAATGTCAAACATCCCCATCCGGATAACCGTCCCGGATGGAGATGTTTTTAATCGATAGAGAACCTCCATTTCGACGTCATAGTTGTAAACATATATTCCGTCACCTGTGCTCACCACCAGATCAATCTTTCCGTTGCCGTCAATATCTCCGGCACTTATGAGATCCGCTCCGTTGGGAAGGTCATAACTTAGAAGGGGGGCATTCTGCACATCAGTAAGAAGCTCTGATCCGAATCTCAAATCAGCAAAAAAAGCAGCGGGCACATATAAGGAGTCTTCCGAGAGTATTGCACCATCCGGCCATAACAGGGTCTGCTTCAGATTGATCTTCCACCCTGTTTCCCCGGAACTCAGGATGAGCACAAGGTCTGTCTTTTCTGAAGCAGCAACCTTGAGGAGCCTTTCGGCATCTAACCGTCCAACCGGAGCATCAACGATCTCGAATCTGCCGGTTGCCTTCAATCCCTTGTAGTATGCGTCACCAAGATAATAATCAACAGACCCTTCCTGATAAAACAGCAACCTCTTTTTTGAAGCCGATATTCTTGCAATGTCACCACTCTTCACCTCTCCCTCTATTATCTTACAAGAGGCAACTGCTCCTTCCACCTGAAGAACCTCTATTGTTCCCACAAGTTTTTCAGCCCTCCCGATAGGCTCCTGCGTCACAGGATGATAAAAAACTTCTCCTCTCCTGAGAACCTTTAAACGCATCCCCATAGATAAACCATCCCTGGTTCCCAGGCCAATCCTGACCACCCCGTCATTTACAGAAACAACATCCCCTGACATCGGTTTAACAAGCGAGACCGTCCTCTCTATAAGTGGAGTCAAGGGAGAATCTTCAGCATAGGTATCAAAAGGAAAAGCCAATACAAAGAAGAGGCAACAGAAAACACACACAATTGACGCTGCGTGTCGTGCATCAGGTATGATTAATTTATTTATCCTTACATTGAGGCTATCAATAGATATATTCTTCCCCATCACTTCTCCATAAGTTTTTCTTATTATTTTATTATTGAAGGATATATCCAATACATAAAACCCTGGAGATTAAAGATATTAGACATATTGAATTATGAAATTGCATCATATGACACGATTATGCAGCAACTCAAGAATTAAGAACCTGTATCAATTAAAATCGTACATTTCCTGCTATAGTCGGCATACTGTCAGATTGCTACCCGGATTAGCTAAATGGTATTATAGCACACTTGACTAATATTGAGAGTATTTGTTACCCTTTATGCCAACAGCATTGGCTTAATATTGAGAAATGCAAGGAGTACAATAATGCCTGAGAAAAAGAAACAAAAGAAATCCGGGGTCACCACACCTGCAAAGAAAAAAAAATGTAAAAAAGCATCAACCGAAAAGGAAGTCTCTGAAAGACAAAGAAGGATGCTTGAGATAAAAAAGACATTGGTTCAACAGAAGGAACAGCTTCTGCAGGAAGCAGGTTCCGCACTGAACACACTCCCTGATGAGAATGCATTTCCTGATATGGGGGATCAGGCCACTGCAGAGATTGACAGAAACTTCATGCTCCGCCTCCGTGGACGTGAACAGAGGTTATTAAAGAAGATTGAACTTGCTCTCGAAAGGATTGACAATGGCACCTATGGCGTCTGTGACATCTGCGGCTGCGAGATTGGCATAAAAAGGCTCGAGGTTCGACCTGTAACAACAATGTGCATAGAATGCAAAACCGAACAGGAAGAAGAAGAGAAGGTTATAGAGCCCTGATTTTTCAAATAAGCAACGCCTCCTTCCTTTTTTAAATACTTCTATCCAAATGGTCTGGAGGCTACTTACCTTTTATATATGTTACAAGAGACCTTATCTGAGACTCGGTCAGTGGGCCTCCGGCCTTCCAGGAAAATCCGGGCATCATCGTATCAGGAACCCCTTTTTCAATAGCTGCCAAAAGCCTCTTCTCAGGTAATTTCCTGAGCAAAGCAAGTGATGAAGCACTCTTGCCTCTCATATGACACATTATACAGTCCGCCCTGAAAAGGTTTGCACCCAGTTGCCCTCTTCCTCTGTCAACATGGCACTTCCTGCAGGGAGAACGGAACATTTCCTTTGTCTCAAGGTTCTTTCCGTGAAAAGAGTCGATCACTTTTGCCTTCAGACTCAGTATAACAAGTGGCCTCAGGGGGTCATTCGTCCTGACCTGTACGGTCCTGGATATAAAACCCTTTTTTCTATCAGTCCTGAGAGTTACCCTTATCTCTCCTTTTTCACCAGGAGCGAGGCGGTCGGAACTGACCACCGCTGCAGTACACCCTCACGAAGCGGTTACTTTCTCTATTACAAGTATATCCGTCCCGTCATTAGTAAAGACAAAGGCATGCTCAAGAAGATCGCCCTGGTTTACATCTCCGAAATCAACGGTCTTGTCTTCAAATAATATGGACGGTCCAGCAAAAGCGCCCTGCACTGCTGAAAGCAAGGAAAAAAGAAGGATCAGGGGGATAAGAAAATATCTCATAAAACAATCTTACTATAAAAAGCCCGCTTTTTGCCATAGAATGCATTGGCCGTAAAGGGTGTTAAACCTGTAAACAGCCTTGACAAAGATACTGTATGATTGTAAAATCAAATATGGGAAAAGATGATGTTGTAAATATCATTTCCAGAAAATTCTCTGACTTCTCCACCAAGATTGAACATCAAGGCAAACCATTCTATATTATTACAGACTTACATGGAAGTGAACCTGTTACCATAAAAACCACCATATATCTGGAAGGAGTCCACATAGAGACCTTAAAAATTACCACATCCGTAAGGGAAAAGAATGAACTGTCAAAGCTTATTGATAGTCAGCACAGCAGGGCAATAAAAAAAGTAAAGGAAGAGGAACCAGCCAATAAAACACGGATAGCATATTTCAGGGAAATTAAACGTTTGATTAAGAAAGGAGAGCTTTCCCGTGCAATGGATGCAACCGGAAAGGCCCTTACGGAATTCCCTGGAGATCTCCTTTTGATTTCTTACCACGGATATCTGACTTCAACTGTTGATAAAGACTACGATAAGGGTCTGGAAATCTGCAAGAAAGCGATAAAAAGACTAACGGAATCCGAAACTCCCGATACCGACTTTCCTTATTCACTCTTCTATTTAAATCTTGGCAGGATCTACGTCATGTCAAACCTGAAAAAAGATGCTATTGAAGCATTCCGGAAGGGCCTGTCCTTTGACCCCAAAAACCGGGAACTATCCTCTGGATTGCAAGTTCTCGGGATGAGAAAGAGACCCATCTTCCCTACTCTTTCAAGGAGTAATCCCCTGAATAAATATCCGGGAATCATCCTCACAAAGCTGAAAATCAGATAGCACCAAATAAACTCCTTGAAAAATTACCCGCAATAATTTTAATTTAATCCTGTTATGTTGACACTTGCTATTGATACATCCACCCCGGTGGGAGGGATTTCGCTCTTTGACAGTGACTCGGGTCTCAGGGGAGAGATACGTCTTGGAATAAAGCGGACTCATTCCGAGCAGATCATGAAGAACACTGACTTCCTGCTCAATAATTCCAGGACCGGACTCAATGAGATAGACTTTTATACAATTGCCATCGGGCCCGGCTCTTTTACAGGTCTGAGGGTTGGCCTCAGTACAGTCAAGGGCCTCTCCTTTGCAACTAACAAACCTATTGTAGCGGTATCCACTCTTGAGGCCTTTACCGCCTCTTTTTCCTTTACAGAAAAGTTGATCTGTCCCTTGCTTGATGCAAGGAGAAAAGAAGTCTACGGGGGACTGTTCAGATGGACCGAAGCGGGGCTCGGAAAGCTTATACCCGAGTCTGCTTTTGACATAAAATCCATCCTGGCCCTCATAAAGGAAGAGACCATATTTACAGGGAGTGGCGCCGCACTTTACAAAGATGCTATTCTAAGTACCCTTGGAGAGAAGGCCCATTTCCCGGGGGAAAATCTTATGCACCCACTACCGTCAGCCCTCTGTATTATCGGACTGCAGAAGGCCGAAAGAGGAGAGTTCTCAGACCCTGTAAAGCTGACTCCCACGTACCTTAGGAAATCCGAGGCGGAAATTAAGATAAAGACCTGACTTCAGCCGCAGATTTACGCAGATTATACGGGAGAAACTAAAATAAAAAATTTCTCTAAAATCAGCGCATATCTGCGCAAATCTGTGGCTGAATTTGTATAATGCTTTTAATAAAACGTCAGAGAAAAAAGGAGAAGATAGATGAAGATAGGTATTATTGGACTTGCAAACTCGGGTAAGACTACGATCTTTAATGCCCTTACCGGACAGAACATCCCTACCACGGTTTACCCGACTACAGAGGCACATCCTAATGTCGGTGTTGTGAAGGTTCCTGATGAGCGTGTGGAGAGACTAACAGAGATATACCAGCCCAAAAAGGTCACACTTGCAACTGTTGAATACATAGATTACTTAGGAATAACAAAGGGCGACCCCCAGCAGAACCGCAAGGTGCTGGACATGATAAAGGATGTGGATGCCGTGGTACACGTCATAAGGGCTTTTGAAGACGAATCAATAATCCATCCCACTGGAAATGTCGACACTTTGAGGGACGCCGAAACAGTTGAACTCGAACTGATATTTTCGGACCTTGAACTGGTAGAGAAAAGGCTTGAGCGGATGGAGGAAGGGGCAAAAAAGGGAAAGAAACAGGATGAAAAAGAACGGGCCGTGCTCCTTAGATGCAAGGAAGTGCTTGAAGAAGAGATTCCCCTGAGGAGAGTTGCCTTTAACGAGGATGAACTCCTCTCTTTGAGGCACCTTCAGTTTATTTCCATAAAACCGGAAGTTATGCTTCTGAACCTGCATGAGGACGACATCGGCTCTGAAAAGGGCTCTGCCCTGGTGGAGCAGCTCCGGAAAAGGTTTGAGCTCCCTGTGGTAGCACTTTCGGGCAAAATAGAGATGGAGATAGCCCAGTTGGGTCAGGATGAAGCAAAAGAGTTCCTGAAAGACCTTGGCATAGAGGAGCCCGCAATGGCCCGGCTTATCCGCATCTGTTATGACCACCTCGGACTGATCTCATTTCATACTGTCGGCAAGGATGAGGTGAGGGCCTGGACAATCAGGAAAGGCACTACGGCCCGGAAGGCGGCAGGTAAAATCCATACTGATATCGAAAGGGGATTTATCCGGGCCGAGGTCATTTCCTTTAACGATTTCATCCAGTCAGGCTCAATGGCGGTTGCCAGAGAGAAGGGACTTGTAAGACTTGAAGGAAAGACCTACGAGGTCCAGGATGGTGATATTATTAATTTCAGGTTTAATGTGTAGGGAATTATTAACCACAGAGGCACAGAGACACTGAGATAAAAAAATTTTTATGGAACCCTTTTGTTTTTGCTGTCTTTCTCTGAGTCTCTGTGCCTCTGTGGTTAATCGATGCTTTCGTGACGGTTAATCAAGTTTTCTCCCTTTAAACGCACTCATCACCTCCTCCATTATCCTTTCAGGAAACGCCTTGTATTTTGGTGACAGGTGCATGGGGATAACCTCTCTTACGCCGGCCCGGGCTGCTATCTCACCCGCCATTCGCGCGGTGAGATGGTTTCTCTGAAAAGCCCTCTCCCTGTCCTCATCCAGGAAATAGGCCTCAATATACAGGGTATGTGAGCCCTTGACAAGCTCCACCACCCTCTCAATGTTCTCCGCAGATGGCGAGATATCCATCACATAGGAGACCTTCTGCCCATCGGTGATTCTCACAATATCGCCAAGTTCATTCATTGAATATTTACGGCCTTCAATAACCACGGCAAACTCATTATCCCCTTCCCTTATTGCAGCCTTGAAGTCGGAAAGCCACGGGCCAACCGGAAGCCCCCTCTCCAGGAGAACCGCCTTATCTATGTTTATGTGGACACTCTCCTCAATGCAGAAGCCAAGAACAGCAATGTCATGACTGAGACAGACGGCTTTCACTGAAAAGAGCGGCTCGTTCAGTATGGTTTCAGAGTTTTCCGTAATACCGCTATCAAGTCTCTGAAAGCCGGTCCCTGCAGAAAACTCTGTTACAGTAACTGAAGAGTCCGACACTTCATGAACAGCGAGACTGACCGGATACTCCTCTATAAGGTTCCATGTATATCCCCTCAGTTTACCCTCTACACACCTTGTTATACCCTCCGGGCCATACACCCTGAGGGGTCTCTCTCTCCTGAGTATTACCCTCAGGATCCTGTCAAACCCTGTAAAGTGGTCGATATGTGTGTGTGTCACAAAGACGTCTGTTATCTTGTGTATCTCCCCGACTGACAGACTGCCTATATCACCAGCGTCAAACAGCAATGCCCTCTTTTCCCTCAACAGCCTGAGATACACAACAGGGTCTTCAAACAGGCCGTTGACTATCCTGTGATGAAATGTGGGCTTCATATGTATAATATAACTGATTCGTTCAACTTCAATCCCGTAAGATGGAGTGATGGAGTGATGGAGTTAACGATTCAAAATCCATATCCCCTCCTTTCCATAAAGTTGTCAGGTTTCTGTTGGCAAAGTCGGAAATCTACCACCAAAACAGGGGTTTGAATAGTAAACAACCAGGACATTTCTAAATTGGCTTGACAAAGTTTGATTAAAACCTTGACAGCTTTTATCGACACGTGTTAAATTGAATACATTAAGTTTCCTGGTAACTCCACTTTATGCTTGCTTAACAAGGAAATCTATTACTTCTTTACAGCATAATACAACCTGCAAGCTGGAATCTTCTAATATTTTCCGTAGTTTATCACGAAACCAGTTAATAACCTGTTACCTACTTTCACAACCTGGAATACAGGAATATATACAAAAGCCGGAAAGTTGCAAAACGTCCGCACAAGTCTATCGACTATCCTGAAGCCTTGAGGCAAAGCTAACCCGATGGCTTGAGCTTGTCAGAGAAGTATCTCCTTCCGTGGAGGAGTCTGCTTCCCTTAAAAGATCATAAAAAGGAGTCCTTGACCACCTCACAGCCCTGGGATATATTCAATAACCGCTTTTTGTCTAATGAAAAAAATTGCTATATTTTTAATACTATCTGTTTTCCTGATGCTCTTCGGTATCGAAAATGCCCAGGCATATATAGGACCGGGTGCGGGTTTTGCCTTTATATCATCTTTTTTCATTCTTCTCATCTCTGTGCTACTTGCCATAATGACGATCCTTTTCTGGCCGCTCCGGCTTATCTTTATAACCATTAGAAAAAAGAAGCGGGCACCAGGGAAAAACAAGGCCAGGCGGGTGATCATAGTCGGCCTGGATGGTCTGGACCCTGAGCTGACGGCACAGTATATGGAGGAGGGCAAACTCCCTAATCTCTCCGGAATAAGTGAGACCGGCACCTTCAGGAAGCTTCAGACGACCCTTCCCCCGATATCTCCGGTAGCATGGTCGACATTCACCACCGGGGTCGATCCTTCACGTCATAATATCTTTGACTTTTTAAACCGTGATCTTCGTACCTATCTTCCGGAACTCTCGTCAACAAAGATCATTCCGGGCTCCAGGAGCCTGTCAATAGGCAAATATTCGATTCCCCTCGGCAAACCGAGTGTCAAACTGTTGAGAAAAGGTAAGCCGTTCTGGAGCCTTCTGGGCAAATACGGTATCTTTAGTGCAATCATCAGGGTTCCTATCACGTATCCTCCGGAAAAACTGAACGGGGTGCTTCTGTCAGGAATGTGTGTACCGGATTTAAAGGGCACACAGGGGACATTTACCGGTTACACCTCCGGCAATAAATCAACTGAAAAACAGACAGGTGGCGTACAAATCCACGTCAACGTAGAAGGTGACAGGATTAAAACCCACATCCCCGGACCTGACAATTCCCTGCTCAAAAATAACGAAGAGATACGGATTCCCATGAACATCACGATCAACGGCAGCGATGAAGCAGTCCTGGAGATATCAAAGGAAAAAATCAAACTCAAAAAAGATACTTATTCTCCCTGGATTAAATTAACCTTCAAGGCAGGCCTGGGCATAAAGATCCGTGGAATCTGCCGGTTTTATATAAAACAGATCAAGCCTGACTTTGAGATGTACATGACGCCAATAAATATCGATCCGGAATCACCTTCTCTTCCGATATCGTCTCCATATTCATATTCAGTTTATCTGGCCAAGATGATGGGCAGTTATGCCACACTTGGCCTTGCTGAAGACACATGGGCGTTAAACGAAAGAGTAATCGATGAAGACATCTTTCTGGAGCAGGCATATAAGCACCACGAAGAAAGAGAAACCATGTTTTTTAACGCCCTTGATAAAACAAGAAACGGCTTGTGTGTATGTGTGTTTGATACAACGGATAGAATTCAGCATATGTTTATGCGTTTCATCTCTGATGATCATCCTGCTCATGCTATAGATGTGGTCAGGGAAGATTACACGAAGACGGTCGAGCAACTCTATAGCAGGATGGATGAGATGATCGGCAGGGTTATGAAAACCGTCAACAAGGATGACGTTCTGATGGTTATCTCCGACCACGGATTCAAGCAGTTCAAGCGTGGCGTAAACCTGAACTCATGGCTTCACAAAAACGGATATTTAGCGCTGAAGGATGGAAAAGAGACCGGCGATGACTGGTTCAAAGACATAGATTGGGATAATACCAGGGCCTATACCTTCGGCCTGAGCGGTATTTATATAAACGAGAAAGGAAGAGAGTCGCGGGGAATCGTATCCGACGGAGAAAAAGTGGAATTGAAGGCAGAGTTGATAAGCAGACTCCGGGAGTTGCCGGATGACGAAACAGGCAATATCCCGATAAAAGAAGTTTATGATATTACGGAACATTACGATGGACCATACCGTGATAACGGCCCTGACCTGATCGTCGGTTACAACGAAGGGTACAGGGCGTCATGGGGAGCCGCCGTCGGCAGCGTGGACGCTCATGTCTTTGAAGACAATAACAAGAGCTGGAGTGGTGACCACTGCATGGACCCGCGTCTTGTCCCTGGAGTCTTCTTCTGCAACAGGAATATCTCTGATGACAATCCACACATAAAGGACATAGCCCCTACGGTTCTCGATTTGTTCGGAGTCGGAATTCCGTCCTACATGAACGGGAAGCCCTTAATCAGTGCAATAAACCCGGAGGGCCAAAGATGAAACAATCCTGTGCCTTCGGCAGACAAAGGAGGATGAAAATTATGACACCCTCCCCTAACCCCTCCCGTCAATGGAGGGGAACTAAGCGGAACATATCAAATCCCCTTACTGCTGGTATAGAGGGTC
>CAZXDE010000017.1:16733-19000 GCA_964639515.1 uncultured Thermodesulfovibrio sp. | reverse complement strand
AGGCAATAGCGTTTGGACTCCGTGGGTGCATGTCGATCAGCGTCTCGAAAATAATTGCAGATTGATAAGGGAAAGGCACTTCACCTGTTTCAACCATGTCAATCAGGGCGTTGACGGCCTCATTGTGAGTGTTGTATTCAAGTTGACTTATATACCTCAAAGTCTTGCGAAGAATGCGTAGGTCTGGTAACTCTCTGAGAGCAGCAAAGGCAGCTTTTGTAAGACGTGTTCTGCCGCACAATCCGTAAACAGTCAGCAAGCGCCGAAACAAGCGGTTATCCTGGCTTGGCAGTCCCTTTACACTATCTGGAAGGTTTCGCGTAAAACGAGAGGCCAATGGACTGATGTCCTTGAGTGCAGAGGTGATCTTTTTAGCATTCGATCGCCTGCGCGGTCCCATCTTCTGCACCTTATCAAATGCGCTTCCGATATTGTCAAGATCGGAGTTGTCAAGTTCCTTCTTAAGTTGGTCACCGGACAGCACCTCTGTCTTGCTGCCTTGCAAGTTGAGGTGAAGTGCCCGAAGTGATTCGTTGATGATGAAAACGACTTCTCTTGCATCAGCTTTAGATTTAGTAAATACCTTCACATCGTCTACATATCGGAACCACTTAGCATCATGCGTCCTGCAGAACTGCATCATAGCCCGATCCAATGGAACGAGATACAGGTTCGCAAGAAAGGAACTTACATTGGAACCTTGCGGTATGCCGCGTCCAACTGAAGTGCCTGCACTCGTGGAACGTGTCCAACTTTCGAGAATGCGAAAGAGAAGTTGAATAGTCTTGTTCTCTTCGCGCTTTAGTAATGATCGGATTTGTGCCTCCAAAAGCCGCAGGTCAATGTTCTCGAAATATGCGGTGATATCTGTCTTGGTTAAGTGAGTATAGCCTTCGGTTGTGTATGCGTGATAAGCATCAGACTCAAATGCAGGCCACCGTTCATACCATGCCTCAAAAGGACTGATAGTGCGAATGGTTCGTTCCTTGAGAAAAGGAACCTCAACTTCGACTTCGCGGAACAACGAATTGCGCTTCTTGATCCTCTTTTCCCACTCTGGATGAAGCCGATACGAGTAGACTGCCCTATCGAGTTTCTTGTCGAGCAGTGGCGCCAGCAGATAAACCATGGTGTGGAGCAGAATTGCCTCTTCAATAGGTAATACGTTACCTGGGCGAACACTAAGGCCTGACTTTGGAATATCAATCTCAAGGAGGTTTCTGGGACGATAACGCTGGTTCAGGACTTCTTGAACCAAGTGGGATAGCCGATCTTGCAGGTTACTCGCAAAGTCTGAGTGTCCTACAGGATCGGTGACAAAATCATCACGGCTGTCACCCTGCGCAAGATACCAGCCTATGCGGATAATCTCCGGGGTACACAGTTCCTTGAAAAGGCGATCTTGTGCCATACGGCGACCTCCCTGGGGTTATTGCACCTCCCACCAAGACAAAACAGTTTCCGCACACTCCGCCGCTGCTTCAACTGTTTTTCGATGTTTGCAGTCAGTCCCTCGCTCTGGGCGTTGATGACATCCGGGGGTTGAAGCGTGACATGGAGAGACGATCCATAACCTCTGCACCTTGACGAGTCAATTCGTTCGCAAAGAAACGGGCATGGTAGGGAGCACGTGCAAGCCAGATCCATGACGCCGGCATATTTAAGGAACACTTTCAAACATCTCTCATTTTTGCATTTTTGTGCGCGACTACCCCATCATGCACAAGTTGTCCCGCACTTGCTTATTCTGTTTGAGAAACAGTTCATTATACCTTAAGTTGAGGGGGGAATAGAAGGAACGAAAGAATGGAACACACCCCTGCACCCCTCTTGATAGAGGGGAAAAGTACAGGTATTGCAGATAAAGGGCGGAATGAGGTAAGTGGCGGTCTGCAAGATAGTGAAAAACAGTTATGAGAAAGCAGGAAGTGTGCAACTCCCCTAAAAAGAGGGAGCGGGGGGGGTGAAGGGGCAGGAGATATGTACGATGGGATGAACAATAAATTAAACGTATGATTAAAAAAACACAAGACCAGCCTTTATAAATTCCGCTTTAACTCCCTAAACAACTTGTCCTTCTCACACGCCCCTCTCCAGTCACATTCTGTACAGTATAAAGAAAACCATACCGGAAATATTTCGGGAATCCTTTCCCTGAGAGTCTGCCATCTGATCCTGCTGCCGGGTGAAAGGCCGAGGAGTTCGAGTGCCTTTGAATCCATCTCCCGAATCTCTTTATCGGCGTTCCCGTCGTACTCACACCTGCC
>CAZXDE010000017.1:12136-16633 GCA_964639515.1 uncultured Thermodesulfovibrio sp. | reverse complement strand
ACCTTATAGGTATGCCTGATTTTGAGTGATATATTCCTCCGGTCTTCCTCATTGGAGGTGTAAAATGACCGTGCGAAACGGGAAAACCACTTTCTTAAAGCAGTCAGCCGGGCTCTTGGTGAATCTGAATCAATCATGCCAATACACTTCAGAGCCGGGCCATTGCCGTGTCAAGGAGATGATATGCCTGCTCTATATCATCAAATGAGCGGTACACCCAGCGGCTTCCCCAGTAAAAGTTGCAGCTCGTCTCAGCCGTCAATATATGATCGTATGCATCCATAATCATTAAAGTTTGCCTGATTTGTATTAGATGAGATAATAAAAACATGTGTTTTAAAACACAATAAAGAATAACACAGAATGAGAACAGTTTCAATTTCTTCCGAAAATTTATTCCTCACACAATTTCCCAAAGAGTCTTTTATATTATAATAATGACCACGGAGCTGACTCTTCAACTCAACAAGGCTCCTTAAGGTCATCACAATAAAGACGGGTAAGGATTTAAGAATGTGTGAATTTTGCACGAGACACGGGGAAGGTAAAAAGTGGTATGAAAATATCGCCAATTATACCGAAGATGTCTTTTACCAGGTCAACTCGGAAGAAAACCTGAAGACCTTTCTGTCTAACCTGTCTCATTCCATGAAGTCGGGTGTGGCGAGGGCTCATAAGTGGAAAAAACGCCTTCCCCGTATTTACAGGCTTATTGCCTATCCCCTTGTTACAGGGCATTTAAGGAAGACCCATTTCGGACAGATTGTCCCCATTGAAGATATTGAAACCATACTTGCTAATTTCAATTCCGCTGTAAGGCTGCCCTGTGTGTGCCGGAAGGTTACCAGGGGTGAGGACAGGAGGTATTGTTTTGGTATCGGCATGGACCTGACGCCGGTATTTAAAGATGTGCCTGATTTCAGCGAGTTTGACAGGGTGTCGATAAAAGAGGCTCTGGAATCAATAAGACATCTTGACGTTGAAGGCATGGCGCATAGTGTCTGGACATTTAACACGCCCTTTATCGGCGCTATATGCAACTGTGACAGGGATTGTATGGCCTACAGGTTTCAGGTAAACCTGGGAATCGGCAAGGCCATGTGGAAGGGTGAGTATATTGCAGATATTGACCCCCTGGATTGCAGTGGTTGCAGGGAATGTATCGGCAGGTGTTATTTTGGTGCCATCACCTATGACGGAAAAAAGAAGAAATGCTCTGTTAATCCAATGAATTGCTATGGATGTGGAATATGCAGGGTGGCATGTAAAAACAATGCTATCGGTTTACTTGACAGGTCCGCTATTTCACAGGTTGCAAATGAGTGGTAACCCTGCTGAATGCCCTGTCCTGAGGCCGCAGTAGTTTCCGGAAAAACAGATAGATTTAGGATATAATTATCGCATGATTATTGTAAGTGCCTGTCTTGCAGGCTTGAATACAAGGTATGACGGTGGTAATCAGGCTGATGAACGGGTAATCGCCCTTCTGAAGGCAGGCATGGCCATTCCTGTCTGTCCTGAACAGCTCGGTGGTCTTCCCACCCCAAGACCAAAGGCGGAAATTCAGGATGGAGACGGCCGTGATGTGCTCTCAGGAAATGCCGTGGTTTTGGCTGAAGATGGCGCAGACCTGACGGAACAATTTATTAAAGGTGCCTCAGAGGTGCTTAAACTTACTGAGACGATGAATATAGAGGAGGCCATATTGAAGGATGGAAGTCCCTCCTGTGGCGTAAACCATATAAAGAGAAAGGGGGAAGAGATCATTGGCATGGGGGTACTGGCAGCACTCTTCAGTCTCAACGGGCTAAAGGTTAGAAGTAATGATTCCCTTTAAGGACGAAAATCCCACCCGCACATTTCCTTTTTTCACAATTACCATAATAGTTCTGAACGTCCTGGTTTTTTTCGTGGAGCTCTTTTACGCGTCCGACATGAAAGCACTGGTCTATAAATACGGTGCCATACCGCGGAACCTGCTCTCCATGAATGACAACCGGCAGATACCCGCAGTCCTGACCATCTTCACCTCCATGTTTATGCACGGAGGGTTTCTCCATATCTCGGGAAACATGTTGTATCTATGGATTTTCGGGAATAATATTGAAGACAGGCTTGGACATTTCAGATTCCTTCTGTTCTATATACTTAGCGGTGTTGTTGCCGTCTATGCCAATTCTATTGCGTCTCCTGCCTCCCAGGTTCCGATGATAGGGGCAAGCGGGGCGATATCAGGGATTCTCGGGGCATATCTGTTGCTTTATCCCCGGACAAGAGTGCATACTCTAATATTCTTTGGATTCTTTATCCAGATTGTCAGGGTTCCGGCCCTTATTGTTATAGGGTTATGGGGGGTTATTCAGGTAATCAGCGGCATCATGAGTAAAGGACAGGGGGCTCAGGGGGGAATTGCATGGTTTGCCCATATTGGGGGGTTCCTCTTTGGACTCCTGACGATATATCTCTGGGTGCCTGAGAAAAGACGAAGAAATTAGCTTTGTTGCAGGAGGGTCCTTCTCCTGCGAAGGAGGTAAAACATGGTAGTAATATGCCCGAAGTGCAGGACAAAATTGAAGATTTCGGATGAAAAGGTATCGCCGGACGGCAGCAGGTTTCGCTGTCCGAGATGCAGCAGTGTGCTCCTGGTTAAAAGACCGCTGAAAAAGGCAACGGAAATCAACAAAAACCTGATAATGGTAGCCCATTCCGATGAGGCTGTTGTGGAAAAGGCTGCAAATCTCCTTCGTGCAGAGGGGTATGATGTTATTACTGTCAGGGACGGCATTGAGGCCATGGTCACGGCCCTGAACAGACTCCCTTTCATTGCAGTTATTGACGTTGCCCTTCCAAAGATATACGGGTTTGAGGTATGCCGGAGGCTCAAGGGCAGGTCGGAGACAGAGGATATAGGGGTTCTTCTTGTGCCCAGTGTATATGACAAGAGCAAATACAAGCGCCCGCCATCCACACTTTATGGGGCTGATGACTATATTGAAGAAGACGAAATTGAGGAAAACCTTATAAGAAAGATTAACAACCTGAAGAAAGCGAAAGCAACGGCAGAGGAACCGGTCTCCTCACCATTAACAGAGAAACCGGAATCTCCGTCTGCGACAAAACCACTGCCCGATGAAGGGATTGAGAGGGCGAGGAGATTTATTCGCACAGTCCTTTCCGACATCTTTATTTACAATCCCGAGAGGGTTAACGAGGCTGTTGGTGCCGGGACCTTCAGCGAGGTCTTTAAATCTCAACTCTCGGAGGGGGTTAAGCTCTATCAGATGAGGATATCTCAGGAAGTCAGAGATAAAGGTGACTTTTTCCATGAAGAGATAGAAGCGTTTATGGAAAGAAAGAAAAAAGATTTGGAAGGTTAAAAAATCCGATAGCAGGAGCTTTCTTCTGGAATTTTGAGATATTTGCCCTTTAAACGTAATATTTTACCTTATATGCCCTTGCCTATTACGTCCTGAAATGGGTATATTAGCACTCAACAGGAGCGAGTGCTAACAAGTAAGTGCTTCATTATGGTTGTGAAATCAGGATGAATCATTTTGGAACTACAAACATGAGGCGAAGCCTCTAAAAACCAAAAAACCATCAAGAAAGGAGAGGTGTCTATGAAGTTCAAGCCATTAAAAGACCGGGTATTTATCTCTTACACAGAGGATGTTGAGAAGACTCCAGGAGGCATTTATGTGCCTGAAACTGCAAAGGAGAAGCCCCAGAGGGGGAAGATTGAGGCCGTTGGTTCCGAGGTAAAAGAGGTCAAGGTTGGTGATGAGGTGATGTTTGACAGATACTCAGGCTCCAAGATTAAAATGAACGGTTCAGAGTACCTGATCATCAAGGAAGAGGATATCCTTGGAATAGTTGAATAACCGGATTCAGGATTTAATCAATCCACGGATTACGCGGACAGAATTTTTTAAAATTAAAGGAGGATAAGGGTATGGCTGCAAAACAGTTGTTTTTCAATGAGGAGGCAAGACAGGCTATCCTTAAAGGTGTTACGATCCTAACGGATGCAGTAAAGGCAACACTTGGACCAAAGGGAAGGAATGTGATAATCGACAGGAAGTTCGGCGCACCCACTATCACAAAAGACGGCGTAACAGTGGCAAAGGAAATTGAGCTCAAGGAGCCCTTCGAGAATATGGGGGCACAGCTTGTCAGGGAGGTAGCTTCAAAGACCTCTGACGCTGCAGGTGACGGTACAACCACTGCAACGGTCATTGCCTATGCACTTTACCGGGAGGGAATGAAGAATGTCACTGCCGGTTCAAACCCCATGGACCTCAAGAGGGGAATCGAGAAGGCCGTTGCAGTAGCGGTTGATGAATTGAAGAAGATGAGCAAACCCGTACAGGAAAAGAAGGAGATAGCCCAGGTAGGCACGATCTCGGCAAACAGTGACCCTTCAATCGGTGAACTTATCGCAGATGCAATGGACAAGGTGGGCAAGGATGGTGTCATAACCGTTGAAGAGGCCAAGAG
>CAZXDE010000017.1:7042-12036 GCA_964639515.1 uncultured Thermodesulfovibrio sp. | reverse complement strand
CAGATCTGCGCTGTCAAGGCCCCTGGCTTTGGAGACAGGAGAAAGGCCATGCTTGAGGATATAGCCATACTTACGGGTGGTACCGTAATTTCAGAAGACCTCGGCATGAAACTTGAAACCGTCAAGATCAACGACCTTGGCCGTGCCAAGAAAATAACCGTTGACAAGGAAAACACCACCATTGTTGAAGGTGCAGGAGATACTTCAAGTATTCAGGGCCGTATCAAGCAGATAAAGACACAGATGGAAGAGACCTCTTCGGATTATGACAGGGAGAAGCTCCAGGAGCGTCTTGCAAAGCTGGCCGGCGGTGTTGCCGTTATCAATGTAGGCGCTGCAACCGAGACCGAGATGAAGGAGAAGAAGGCCAGGGTTGAAGACGCATTACATGCAACAAGGGCAGCGGTTGAAGAGGGTATCATTCCCGGAGGTGGAGTGGCACTGCTGAGATGCATCCCCGCCATAGACGCCCTCAACCTTGAAGGTGACCAGCAGATTGGAGTAGGTATAGTCAGGAAGTCCCTTGAAGAGCCGATCAAGCAGATTGTAGTCAACGCCGGCATGGAGGGTGCGATAATCGTTGAAAAGGTGAAGGATTCAAAAGACCTAAACTACGGGTTTGACGCCCAGAGTGAGCAGTTTACGGATATGATAGAGGCAGGGATTATCGATCCCACAAAGGTAACCAGGACGGCATTGCAGAATGCCGCCTCTGTGGCATCCCTTATGCTGACCACCGAAGTTATGGTTACGGATATCCCTGAGAAGGAAGCTCCTGGCATGCCTCCAGGTATGCCCCCCGGCGGCGGAATGGATATGTACTAAAAAGTTGTACGAGAGAGGGAAAAACAGGCAGGGGCTGTTAAAGCCCCTGTCTGTTTTTATACACAATCTTTCTTCTTGTGTTATCCTTATAAATGCACATGTCTACCAGGCTAAAGAGTTCCATTACCATAGGCTCCCTTCTCTCAATAGTAACCTTTATTATCTATGTATTCCTTAATATCCTTGTCCCGCTGAATATAAAAAAACCTGTAGAGGTATATGTGAAGAAGGGAATGACCTTTTCTGAAACCGTTCAGAGACTTCAGGAACAGGGCCTGATCAGGGATAAAAATATCGTCCTTCTTTTAGGCAGGATAACCCGTATTGACAGAAAGATAAAGACGGGTCTCTATGAATTCAGCGGCACTGTATCACCTCTTAAAGTAATTAATGCCCTGATATCAGGACGGGTCGTGGAATTTGATGTAACCATTCCGGAGGGTTATAATATCCGGCAGATTGCAAGGACCCTTGATGCAGCGGGGATTATTACAGAGGAGGAATTCTTCAGGCTCGCCCATAACAGGGAGTTCCTTGACAGTATGAATATTGACGCTCCATCAATTGAGGGATATATTTTCCCTGATACTTACAGTTTCCCAGGGGGCATGCCCCCGGGGGATGTCCTGAAAAGATTAGTTGCTGAGATGAGGAGACATTTTACCCCGGAGATGAGAGACAGGGCGGAGGCTTTGGGCCTTACAGAGAGAGAGGTGCTGACCCTTGCCTCTATAATTGAAAAGGAGGCCAGGGTTGATGATGAGCGCCCCCTCATCTCGGCGGTATTTCATAACAGACTGAAAAGGGGAATGCCCCTTCAGTCAGACCCGACAAGTATTTATGGATTCAAAGACCCCCCGGGTGTCATCACGACCAAGGACCTGAAGAGAGAATCTCCTTATAATACATATGTTATACGTGGACTTCCACCAGGCCCCATCGCTTCTCCGGGGTTGAAGTCTATTATGGCGGCACTGTATCCGGCAGATGTGCCGTACCTCTTCTTTGTCTCTGACAATAACGGCAGGCACCGCTTCTCCACAACGGAGGCAGAGCACAGGAAGGCCGTTATGTTGTACAGGGCGATGAAGCAGGGCAAGTAAAGGCTTGGTTATGATTACAATTGCACTATGATTAAGCGCAGGAAAACGAGAAAGATATTCGTGGGCCCGGTCCCTGTTGGTGGAGATGCGCCAATCTCCGTGCAGTCCATGACAAAGACCGACACCAGGGATGTAAAGGCCACGGTAAGACAGATAAGGGGGCTTGAACGGGCGGGGTGTGAGATAATCCGGCTGGCCGTACCGGACATTGAAGCTGCAAGGGCAATCGGAAGTATTAAAAGACAGGTAAGCATTCCCATGATAGCAGACATACATTTTGACTGGAGACTTGCCCTTGAGTCGATAAGTCAGGGTGTGGACGGGCTGAGGATAAATCCCGGCAATATCGGTGCAAAGTGGAAGATAAAAGAGGTTGTCAAGGCTGCAGGAGCGAGCGGGGTGCCGATCAGGATCGGGGTAAATTCAGGCTCCCTTGAGAAGGATATCCTGAAAAAGTATGGCCGTCCAACACCTGAGGCACTTGTTGAGAGTGCGGCCAGACACATAGAAATACTTGAGGACATGGGATTCAGGCTCATAAAGGTATCGTTAAAGGGGTCGGGAGTTCCCCTTACCGTTGATGCATACAGGTCTTTTTCCGGAAGGTTTGACTATCCCCTCCATGTGGGGATCACAGAGGCCGGCCCCCCGCCTGTAGGGGTTGTCAAGAGTGCTGCAGGCATAGGCATACTCCTTAATGAGGGGATTGGCGATACGATAAGGGTCTCTCTTACCGCTCCGTCCAGGGTGGAGGTAGAGGTCGCCTATGAGATACTCAAAGCCCTTGACCTGAGACAGCGGGGCGTAAATATCATCTCCTGTCCCACATGCGGCAGGTGTAATCTTGATATAATAAGGATTGCAAAAAAGATACATAAAAACCTCCAGGGGGTTTCGTCTCCCCTGACAGTGGCTGTTATGGGTTGTGTTGTTAATGGTCCCGGCGAGGCCCGGGAGGCTGACTTAGGAATAGCCGGCGGAAAGGGTGAGGGGATTGTATTCAAAAAGGGGAAGGTTATAAAAAGGGTAAAGGAAGAAGAGTTGATAGAGGCCCTTATGGAGGCTGTTGAGGAGGATTCGGATTGGAGGTAATCAGGAATTCAGGGGTAATGCAGCAGACTGTAAAGGAGTATCTTCATGGGGGCAAGTCCACTGGTTTTGTTCCGACCATGGGCGCACTCCATGAGGGTCACCTGAGCCTTATCCGGAGATGCAGGGAGGAAAACGATATATCGATAGCGAGTATCTTTGTTAACCCCATGCAGTTTGAACCATCCGGGGACTTCAGCCGCTATCCCCGGAATGTGGAAGATGATATGGCTGAATTAAAGAAGGCGGGGTTTGACATCCTGTTCATGCCCGGGGTCGAAAACATGTATCCCGAGGGTTTTGCCACGTATGTCAATGTTGAGCACCTCTCCGACAAGCTATGCGGACATTTCAGGCCGGGTCACTTCAGGGGTGTGGCAACGGTTGTAACAAAGCTGCTGAATATTGTAAGGCCGACAAGGGCCTACTTCGGCCGGAAGGATTTTCAGCAATTCCTGATTATAAAGCAATTGGTGAGAGACCTTAATATTGACACTGAAACGGTTATGTGCCCTACGGTAAGGGAAACGGATGGCCTTGCAATGAGTTCGAGGAACCAATATCTTTCACCTGAGGAGAGAAATGCTGCAACCGTCATTTACAGGACCCTCTGTGAGGCAAAAAACATGGTGATTTCCGGGAAGGTCACTTTTGCTGAAGTTAAATCTTTTATGAAAGGCACTCTTTCGGCAGAGCCCCTTGTGGAGGAAGTTCAGTATGCCTCTGCTTTTGACCCCGCAACACTTGAAGATATATCCTCTCTGAAGGTTACTATATACAGGAAAAAGGATATCCTGCTGGCTATAGCCGTCAGGATAGGCAAGGCAAGACTGATTGACAACGAACCGGTTGAAATAACCGGAATAAAAGGGGGTAATGAGAGGTAACGGTTGAGACCTCGATAAAATTATAATATATGCTACAGAGAATATTTATACAGATACTGGATAATCCTTTTGAGGATGTGCTTTTCAGCGACTCATCGATTGATGAGTCGGTTAATAATCAGGCAATTGCCGAGGAACTTCAGAACTCACTGGACTTTCATTACCCAAGCATGGTTCATGTTGAATACATCGACCTCTTCCTTGAGGATGAGGGCAGGTTTGTTGAAATACGCGAGATGCTGAGTCATGGTCTGATAACCCTTCCGGTAATCCTTATAAACGGGAGTCCCTTCCTGCATGGGGGTATATCTCATGGCGTCATAATGGATGAGATAGGAAAGCTCCTCTCATCCGGCCCGGTTCATTAAAAGATTCATGAGTATAATTTGAGTTTTCCCCGGTCCGTATTATGTGCCCCCTTCCATTTTATTTGAAATTATGTTATTTTATTTGTAATGGCTGCAAAGATTGGACAACTTTTACTTGCTGCTAACTTGGTAACGGAGGAGCAGTTACAGGAGGCCCTTAACTTACAGAAAAAAGAGGGGGGCAGGCTTGGGTCAAAACTCGTAAAACTCGGGTATATTACTACGGAAAAGCTTGTTTCTTTTCTCAGTAAACAGTTTGGCGTACCTTCAATAAATCTTTCTGATTACACAATAGCCCCATCTGTACTGAAACTCATCCCGGCAGAGATGGCAAAGAAGTACCTGATAATACCTGTTGCAAGGGTAGGTGCCACACTGACTGTGGCCATGGCGGACCCTTCAAACATATTTGCCATAGACGACATGAAGTTTATGACCGGATACAATGTTGAAGTGGTTGTTGCCACTGAGGAATCCATTATTGCGGCAATATCAAAATACTATGCCGGCAAGGGAAGCGGCCTCATAAAGAGCAGGGCTTCGGCATCTTCATCAATGCTTCAGTCACAGGACCTTACATTAACGGATATCGATCTGGATGAAGAAGACGATGACATTGCCTCGGAGGAGTCGCCGACATTAGATGTGGAAGAGTTTGACAAGATTGTCGGCAGCGCCCTGGACACCATTGAGGCAGTTGACGAGAGGGAAGATGATGAGGT
>CAZXDE010000017.1:0-6942 GCA_964639515.1 uncultured Thermodesulfovibrio sp. | reverse complement strand
CGGTTGCCACAGGATGGCCGCATTAAGTTAAAGCTGGGCAAGAAGAAGGAGATAGACTTTCGTGTCTCTACCCTGCCCTGCCTCTTCGGCGAGAAGACCGTCCTGAGGATACTCGACAAGTCAAACCTTCAGGTGGATATGACCAAACTCGGGTTTGAGAAGGAGCAGTTAAAGGACTTCATGGAGGCCATTGAAAAACCTTACGGCATGGTGCTCGTTACAGGTCCCACGGGTAGTGGTAAGACAACAAGCCTTTATTCAGCGATTAACCACCTCAATAAGCCCGGTGATAATATAATGACGGCCGAAGATCCGGTTGAATATAACTTTCACGGCATAAATCAGGTGCAGATAAAAGAGGATATAGGCCTTACCTTTGCATCCGCCCTGAGGTCGTTTCTGAGGCAGGACCCTGATATTATAATGGTGGGCGAGATTCGTGACTTTGAGACTGCCGAGATATCCGTTAAGGCAGCCCTGACAGGTCACCTTGTTCTGAGTACCCTGCATACAAATGATGCTCCAAGCACCATAACAAGACTCCTGAATATGGGAATTGAACCCTTTCTGGTATCCTCCTCTGTAATTCTCATGCTTGCCCAGAGGCTCGCAAGAAAGATATGTACGCAATGCAAGGTGGAGGAGAAACATTCCGAGTCGGCATTGTTAAAACTCGGGTTTGGTGAAGAGGAAATAAAAGATATCAAGGTTTTTAAGGGTAACGGCTGTCCGGAGTGTAACAATTCGGGATATAAGGGAAGGGTGGCACTCTATGAAGTAATGCCTGTCAAGGACGAAATAAAAGAACTGATACTGGAAGGTGCCTCTGCACAGGAGCTCAAGAAACTTGCCATAAGGCTTGGAATGAACACACTCAGGAAAAGCGGTTTAAACAAGATAAAAGACGGTGTTACCAGTATTGAAGAGGTGTTGAGGGTCACATTTGGTGATTAGAGATGGAAAACCTTGAAAATAATACGAAACTAAATATACGGGAATAAGGAGAAGATTCAGTATGGCTACACTTTATGATTTCTTGAAGACCTTGATTGAGCAGGGAGCATCAGACCTGCATATAACTACAGGCAGTCCTCCAAGATTAAGAATTGACGGAAAACTCGCCCCCATTGATTATCCGCCTCTGACCCCTGCTGAGACAAAAACGCTTTGCTACAGTATCCTGACGGATGCCCAGAAACACAAGTTTGAGGAGCATAATGAGCTGGACCTCTCCTTTGGAGTCAAGGGGGTTAGCAGGTTCAGGGCAAATATATTTATGCAGAGGGGTGCGGTGGCAGGGGCATTCAGGACCATTCCCTTTAATATAAAGACATTCCAGGATCTCGGATTACCCGAGGTGATCAATGAGCTCGTTAAGAAGAACTCCGGACTCATTCTTGTCACCGGCCCCACGGGTTCCGGTAAGACCACAACCCTTGCCGCCATGATAGACAGGATAAACTCGGAAAGGCATGAACATATAATAACCATTGAAGACCCTATAGAATATCTGCATCCCCATAAGAGTTGTCTTGTTAATCAGCGGGAGGTAACATCGGATACTGCGACCTTTCATGACGCCCTGCGGTATATCCTGAGGCAGGACCCTGACGTTGTGCTCATTGGAGAGATGAGGGACCTTGAGACCATTTCATCGGCGCTCAGGGTCGCTGAAACAGGGCATATGACCCTTGCCACGCTTCACACCAATTCGGCGGCACAGACAATAAACCGTATCATTGATGTCTTCCCCCCCCATCAGCAGGACCAGGTGAGGGTGCAACTTTCTTTTGTGCTTGAAGGCATTGTAGCACAGCAGCTCATCCCCAGAAAAGGCGGAAGGGGCAGGGCGCTTGCTGTAGAAATACTGATTCCAACTCCGGCCATCAGAAACCTGATCAGGGAGGATAAGGTTCACCAGGTATACTCAATGATGCAGACCGGACAGTCAAAATTCGGGATGCAGACAATGAATCAATCGTTATATGAGCTTTATGCAAAAGGGCATATAAGTTACGAGGATGCACTTGCACGTTCTACAGTGCCGGATGAACTCGTTACCATGATGCAGAAAGGCGGGTATACGCCGCAGGAGAAGTATCCGCCAGGGAGAAAACGATAAATAAGGAGGATTTTCGCTTTGTGTTACATTTATAATCCTTGTTTGATTAAGGAGGGGGTACGGTGGCTACAGTTTTTCAATGGTCAGGCAAAAACCCGAAGGGTATAATTGAGTCGGGAGAGATGGTGGCCTCTTCAAAAGAAGAGGTGATCGCCAAACTCAGGAACAACAATCTCATTCCAACGGCTGTTGCTGAAAAGAAAAAGACAAGAGGGTTCAGTTTTCATATAGGAGGCATCAAGGATAAGGACCTGGTTGTATTCACAAGACAGTTTGCCACCATGATTGATGCAGGTCTGCCACTTGTGCAGGCCCTTGAGATACTTTCAACCCAGGTAGAAAACAAGCTGCTCGCAAAGACTATCGCCCAGGTAAAGGTGGATGTTGAGGCAGGTTCCACCTATGCCGACGCCCTGAGGAAGCATCCACGTGTATTCAGTGAACTCTATGTAAATATGGTTGCAGCAGGTGAGTCGGGGGGTATAATGGACACAATCCTCAACAGGCTTGCCGCCTATATTGAGAAGGCCATGAAATTGAAGAAACAGGTTAAGGGCGCAATGATATACCCCGCGGTGGTTACGGCAATTGCAGTATTCGTAATAGCGATTATAATGATCTATGTTGTTCCCACCTTTACCCAGATGTTTGCACAGTTAGGGGGGACGCTTCCGCTGCCTACAAGGATTGTTGTTGCAATGAGTGATTTCCTGAGCGGGATAGGCGGGATTGTCGTGTTGGGTTTCATTATTGCCATAGCTGTTTTTATTGTTCAGATACGGAGAACGGAAAAGGGCAAGTACGTTACCGACAAGATTCTTCTGAACCTTCCGGTTTTTGGAGTCCTCCTGCAGAAAACAGCAATTGCAAAATTCACCAGGACCCTTGGAACCCTTGTAAGCAGCGGAGTTCCCATACTTGACGGACTGGATATTACGGCCAAGACATCCGGAAACAAGGTTATTGAAAAGGCGATATACGCGGTGAGAACAGATGTCTCAGAAGGAAAAACCGTGGCTGAACCCCTCATGAAGGCAAAGGTCTTTCCCCCAATGGTAAATCACATGATTGCAGTTGGTGAATCCACGGGTGCCCTTGACTCCATGCTCAATAAAATAGCGGAGTTTTATGATGACGAGGTAGATGCTGCCGTTTCCAACCTTACGTCCATGATAGAACCTATCCTTATGGTATTCCTCGGAGGTTCCGTTGGATTTATAGTAGTATCAATGTATTTGCCGATATTCAAGCTTATTACCTTGATACAATAATAGCTTTCAGCTATCAGTTTTTTGCTCCCTGATAGCTGGCTTGGGGGCGAAATTCCGAG
The DNA here is from genome assembly GCA_964639515.1 of uncultured Thermodesulfovibrio sp. Lineage (GTDB taxonomy): Bacteria > Nitrospirota > Thermodesulfovibrionia > Thermodesulfovibrionales > JdFR-85 > BMS3Bbin07. Next base: position 3,490 of record CAZXDE010000017.1, on the reverse strand, counting down.
AGCTGTCCTGTGAGACCTGATGCCGGTAGAAGAGTTTAAGAGAAAAGTTGAGACACTGATATTCCTCCGCCTTTTCTTTATCACTCTACTGCTTGGTTCCATATTCTTTTTTGACCTTCAGGGCAAACAGTTCTATCAACCCTATCTCTTTTACGGCCTGTTTTTTATCGGCTATGCCCCCTCCATGTTCTATATCTTCCTGCGAAACAGGATTTCAGACAGAATAACAGTCCACCGCCTTATAGCATATGCACTGTTGACGGTAGACGTGCTGGTTGTAGTCTTCCTGATTCTCCTTACAGGCGGGATAGAAAGCTGGTTTTCCTTTCTGCTCATCCTTGTTACAATAGCAAGTTCGATAGTGCTTGGCAGAAAGGCCGGCTATATTCTGGCAACATTGGCAAGTATCCTCTATGGACTGTCCCTTGATTTACAATATTATCAGATTATCCCGGTTCATTTCAATCCTGTCCTGGAGGAGAAAAATTTCTTCTACAACATATTCATAAATATTTCAGGATTATATCTTACGGCATACCTGATGGGTTATCTCGTCTCCAGGCTGGAGACGACCTCGGAGAAGCTTGAGAAAAAAGATGTTGACCTGAAGGAGCTGTCCAGGTTTCATTCAGAGGTGATAGAGAACATTCCCAGCGGCCTTTTCAGTCTGGATACCTCGGGCAGGATAGTCCTGTTCAACAGTGCAGCTGAAAGGATTACAGGGTTAAAACGCAACAACGTTATCTACCGTTACAGTAATGAGGTATTTCCATTTTTGTCACTCCCGCCAACAACAGGCAGACACGAGGGCGAAATAGTCCGGGACGCAGAGAAAAGGTATATCGGGCTGAGCATATCCCTTAATAAAAACTCCGCAGGAGAGATCCTCGGTTATATCGGAACATTTCAGGATCTGACTGATATCATCAAGCTGGAAGAGGAGATAAAACGGAGGGAAAAGCTTGCAGCCATTGGAGAACTTTCCGCAAGTATCGCCCATGAGCTGAGGAATCCTCTTGCATCCATGAAGGGTTCATTCGAGATGTTAAAGGAGGATGTCCTGCCCGCAGAGACAAAGAAACGGCTGATGGATATTGCCATCTCGGAAATGGACAGACTGAACGCCATTGTCACGGATTTTCTTATATACTGCAATCCAAGACCTCCAGCCATGGAAAGGTTTAATTTATCAGCAGCAGCAAATGAGGTTTCCGATATGCTTCAGAATATGTCCGACAGCGTCAGGATTGTCAAAGACATACAGGATGAAGTCTTTATGGTTGCAGATGAACAGAAGATAAGGCAGCTTCTCTGGAATCTGACATTGAATGCAGTTGAAGCCGTCCCCGAAGGGGGTGAAACAGGAATTTCCGTATATACCGATGACAACAGAGTCATCCTGAAAGTCTCCGACAGTGGAGCCGGGATCCCCGAAGAGAATGTTGAGAAAGTTTTTTATCCTTTCTTCAGTACCAAAAAGAAAGGGACCGGACTGGGTCTGTCCATTGCCTATAGAATAGTTGAAGAACATCATGGTAACATTAAAATTCTTTCAGGTAAGGGCAGGAGCACGGAGTTTATCGTTTCCCTGCCACTGCAAAAAGCTGAGAAAAGTCTCTTAGAGGTTACAGAGGAAGGAGTTTAAAGGAGCGAGATGGACAAAAAGAAGAAGGAGAAGATACTTATAGTTGAGGATGAGCAGGGGATGAACGAGATCCTCAGGATACTGCTTGAGTCCGACGGGTACGAGGTGAGTTCAGCAATGGATGGAGAGAAAGGGATCGAATTACTCAAAAAAGACATCTTCGACCTGGTTATAACCGATATAAAGATGCCCGGGGTTGATGGGTTTGAGGTCCTCAGAAAGGCAAAAGAGCTCTCACCCGACACACTTGTCATAATGGTCACTGCATTCGGTACAACGGAGAGTGCCATTGAGGCCATGAAACTCGGGGCCTACGATTACATTCATAAACCCTTCAAGATCGACGAGATAAGGATTGTTGTAAACAAGGCCCTTGAAAAGAGGGGGCTCAGGAGAGAGCTTGAGGTCTTGAGGGAAGAGATCAGGACCACTTACCGGCTTGAAAACATTATAGGAAAGAGCCCCAGGATGCAGGGGCTGCTCAATATCATTCCCAAGATTGCCCAGAGCAGTTCCAGTGTGTTGATAACAGGAGAGAGTGGCTCCGGTAAGGAGCTTGTGGCAAGGGCAATCCACAACATCAGTCCGAGAGCTGAAAAGGCCTTTGTGGCTATAAACTGTGCCTCCCTTCCGGAAGGTCTTCTTGAGAGTGAATTGCTTGGCTATATGAAGGGTGCCTTCACAGGTGCCACACACAATAAGGAAGGACTCTTTGAAATAGCACACAGCGGCAGCATCTTTCTGGACGAAATAGGGGAGATGCCCTTTAACATACAGGCCAAGATTTTGAGGGTCATAGAGACAGGAACATTCAGGCGTCTGGGTGGGACAAATGATATAAATGTGGATGTCAGGGTTATAGCCGCTACAAATAAAGACCTGAAAAGGGCCATAAAGACAGGAGAGTTCAGGGAAGACCTCTTCTACAGGTTAAATGTAGTCCCTGTCAGGATACCACCCCTGAGGGAGAGGAGGGAAGACATTCCCCTTTTAGTTGAACACTTCCTGAAGAAGTTCGGGCATGGAGAGATCGGAATTTCCCCTGAGGCAATGAGGGTGATGGTTAATTACGGTTGGCCCGGGAATGTCAGGGAGCTTGAAAATGTCATTGAAAGGATTGTCCTCTTAACGGAGCATGAGATCATACTACCCGGAGATTTACCGTCGGAGTTGCGGGAGCCGGAGCCGGACGAGGGGAGATTACCGGACCTTACGGTTAGTGGTATCGACCTTGACGGGATTCTTGAAGATATGGAAAGAAGCTATATCAGGAGGGCACTTGAAATCTCCTCCGGGGTCAAGACCGAGGCCGCAAAACTCCTTAACCTCAGTTTCAGGTCGTTTAGACACAGATTGTATAAATACGGAATAGGAACAGGATCAGAAGAAGAGGAGAAACAACAATGAATCTTCTTTGCCGTCAAATTATCCGGTGGGGGTGGGTATAAATATTAAAACGGGATGTCCTCATAAAGCCTATCATGGTTATTCCGCTCCTTTCAGCAATATCAATGGCGAGCGACGTCGGTGCAGCCCTGCTGACAACAATGGGTATCTTCCATCTTGCACACTTTGATGCCATTTCCGATGAGAGCCTGCCGCTTACATGCATGACCTTGTCTTCAAGTGTGATATTTTTAAGTATGCAATGGCCTACAACCTTATCCACGGCATTATGTCTTCCAATATCCTCGGCATGGGTTATAATTTTTTTACCATCCGAGACAGCCGCATTGTGTATGCACCCTGTGAGTTCATAAAGTCTTGACATACGCTGAAATTCGGCAAAAAGCCCCCTCAACCTCTCTCTCTCTATTTTCATGCCCTCCCCCAGTGCGGCACTTT
>CAZXDE010000016.1:9966-19784 GCA_964639515.1 uncultured Thermodesulfovibrio sp. | reverse complement strand
AATATCTCAAGCAGCAGGCAATGGGGGCCCCTTCCGTCCACTATATGGGTCTTGTTGACACCGCTTTTCAGTGCCTCAACACAGGCCTGTACCTTTGGTATCATTCCTCCGGAGATGGTCCCGTCATCAAAGAGTTTCTTCAGATTTTTCTTTTTAACAGTGGAGAGGATTTCTCCCTTCCTGTCAAGGATTCCGGGCACATCTGTCATCAGGATTAATTTTTCAGCCTTTAGTGCCGAGGCAAGTGAAGCCGCCACATAGTCTGCGTTTATATTCAGAGTCTCTCTCTCAGCACCCTCACCAACAGGGGCAACAACAGGTATAAAACCATTATGTTTGAGGCCAATCAATACATCCGGGGTTATTTCCTGTACTTCTCCAACAAGGCCCAGGTCTATAATCTCATCAGCCCCTGTCTCCGGTGAGGGCCTCTTTATGACCTTTTTTGATGCACGAATCAGCCCTGCATCCTTTCCGGTCAGACCCACAGCCTTTCCTCCATGGCGGTTAATAAGCGTAACGATTTCCTTGTTGATAAGCCCCCCCAGCACCATCTCTACTATATCAATGGTTTCCTCGTCTGTAACCCGCTGGCCATGAATAAATGTGGGAGTTTTGCCCATCTTCTTCATGATCTCGGAGATTTTTGGCCCACCACCGTGAACAATTACAGTATTGATTCCAATATAGTTGAGCAAAACCACATCCTGGGCAAAGGCATCCATCAGTGTCGGTTTGATCTGAGCTGCGCCCCCGTATTTTATTACAAAGGTCTTTCCATAGAACTTCTTGATGTAGGGGAGGGACTCAATAAGTATTTCTGCCTTTTCAATCAGTTTTTTCATGCCTTCTCACCTGACAATTTATTGGATCCCGTGACTTTGCGCTAACGACTCAGACAAAATCAAGCAGGTTTTTATTCTGAAAACCAGTATTTATTTTAACACATTGGTTGTCCTGTCTGCTCTTGAATCAGTTTCGGAATTTCAGACAGGGGAGGGGGCAAGGGTGTGTGTGACGGTTACCCGGTACGTATTTCCTTCAGGTAGCGGAAGAGTAACCGTGATGCCCTGGGTGGTTTATTGTTTAGTTGTTCCTTTTCCGCATTCCGTATGAGTTGAGTCAGTTTCTGCCGGTCTGCATCAGGGCATCTGGTTAGTATCTCTTCAATGAGGGCTTTGTTCCCGGCTATCAGCTCATCCCGCCATCTCTCTATCTCTTTGAATTCCAGGGCTTTTCTGTAGTTTCCCTGTTCCAGTTGACGAAGGGCCTCACGGATAGGCTCGGTATCACATCTTCGCATCAGGGTGCCGATATACTGAAGCTGCCTTCGGAGTGCCCCGTGTTTTCTGATTGTCTTTGCAAACATGACGGCATCGTGGATTTCAGCAGGCAAGTCAATATCCTCGATCTGTTCTTTCGGGAGTTTCACGAGTTGCTCTCCGAGCGTCTGCAGGGAGAGTGCTTCTTTTTTCTTCTGTGTTTTACTTATCTGGTCCATTTTTTCCATTTTTATTTATAAAGTCAAAGTTGATGAAGCCGTAAAAAGTCTGAAAATGTCCTTCTTGTCATTGCGAGCAGAGCGAAGCAATCTCTATCCGTAAGACTTTAAAACAGATTGCTTCGTCGCTTTGCTCCTCGCAATGACAATCAGGGTTTTTTTACGAAACCATCAACGTTAAAACAACTCGTATTTTACCAGTCTGCCGTCAAGGCCACCTGTTTTTAACGGTTTTTTCCATGTGGCCCTCAGGCCCAGTTTCTTTATGAGTTCCCGTTCGCCAAAATAAATATATGCGGTGGAACCCGTGCATTTCTTCTTCAGAAAATCACCAAGCGATTTGTATAAGAGATCAAGTTCCTCTTTCTTTCCCATGCGGATACCGTAGGGAGGGTTTGAGATAATCACCCCGTTCTTCAGGCCCTGACTCTCCCTGAGATCAAGCACCTGGAGTCTTATCTTGTCCCCGTACTGTAAACTCCGGGTGTTTATCCTCGATATTTCAACAGCTTTTGGTGACAAATCACTTCCGGAGATAAGTCCATCCGGCAATTTGCGGATTTGACGGTCAAGTTCTTTTTTTACCATTGTCCATACTGATTTATCATAGTCCGGCAGAGATTCAAATCCAAACTGTTTGCGATAAATACCGGACGGAATCCTGCAGTAATGCATCAGTGCCTCACAGAGCAGGGTGCCGGAGCCGCACATCGGATCATAAAGCGGCACAGAGCCGTTCCATTCTGCATATCTGATAATCGCAGCGGCAACTGTCTCCTGCATTGGTGCAGCAATGGTCTCTTTTCTGTATCCCCGCCGGTGAAGGGATCCCCCGGAAGTGTCTATGCTTATGGTGGCCTTGTCCTTTCTTATGTAGAGGTTCAGCCATACATCCGGTGTTTTTGGATCAATGTCAGGCCTTTTTCCGGTTATCTCACGAAACGAGTCGACAATTGCATCTTTCAGACATAGAGATGCATAATGTGAATTATTTATCTGACTGTTTGATACATTGCCGAAAACAGCAAATGTCTCTTCCAGAGAAATAAAATCCGCCCAGTTTATCTGTTTTGCCCATTTGTATAATTGATCGGTAGACCTGCAATTAAAAGATATCAGGGGTGCAAGTATTTTTGAAGCGAGTCTTGTGGCATAATTAATTCGATAAAGCGTCTCTTTATCGGCACTAAAATGAATCCCGCTGTATTCGGGGCTGATTGCCTCTGCCCCGAGTTCGGACAATTCCCGGGCCCCCAGTTCCTTTATCCCATCCGCAATCTGTGCAAAGAAACTATTGCTCTTCTGATATTCATACATAAATAATTCCGGATTGCGCATTGGTAAAATCAAGCGATAACGTATCGCTTCGGCCACGGATAAAAAACAAAAACCGGATTTTAACCACAGAGCACACTGAGGTCACAGAGCAAAACACAAAAATACTTTAAGCTCATCTTTCTGCACAGGGAATACAGACGGTTTTGCCGTTCCTGAACCGGGTCCTTGTCTCCATTACCTTCTCTCCACAAATGGCACAGGTAGCCGACGGGTATATCCTTGCTTCCTTTGGCAGATCTATTTCTGTCTTTTTTACCTCAAACAGCTCATTGTCTGCTGCATTCATTATGGCCTCTGTCTTTCTTGCCTTTCTGTTATGCACTGTCTTCAAAACCTCTTCTGACCTTTCTCCTTCAGCATATCTTTTCCACATCTCTTTTTCTTTCCCGGTTTCGGCAGGAGGGGTCCATTTAACGGCAATCCTTAACGCCTTTCCTGAAGGTCTCTTTACGAATGTATAAACCTGTTTACCGTAATCCCTGAATATGAGATTGCCTTTTCCGAACGTGCAACCCGTCATCACCTGAACGGCGTCCACGGCACAGGAGTTGTTTTCTACAATTGCAACCAATTCCTCATCTTCAGACCTTGGACCAAACTCCCTGAGCACTAATTCAGATACCCTGTAGCCAAGGGCAAGGCCGGGACATACATGTCCGTGAAACCTTATTACATCTTCAAATGTCATTAAAGCACTTCCCTGTATCTCATTACGAGTATCCTGTAACCCTCTCTGGAGAGTTTTACGGCCAGTTTGTCAGCATATTTTCGGTTTGTGAATTTCCCCATCATGACCCTGTAGTAACGTTTACCCTTTATCGAGATTCTTCTGATATAGACTTTGCGGTAAGTGCGTGAAAGAGCCGACTTCAGATAGCCTGCGTTTTTATAATTACGAAATGATGCTATCTGTATGGTATATGGACCGGCGGAAGAGGAGACATATTTTACCGGCCGGACAAAGGACATGTCCCTTCCCATATAATCCACCCGCACTCTTGCAGTGCCTTTACGTATCAATCCTATCTTTTTTGCAGCTCCGTATGAGAGGTCTATATCCCTGCCACGGATAAAAGGTCCCCGGTCATTAACCTTTACCACAACGGACCGTCCGTTTTCCGGGTTGGTAATCCTGAGTTTTGTTCCAAAAGGCAGGGTCTTGTGTGCCGCTGTCCGGGCATACATATTATAAGTCTCGCCTGAGGCAGTCAGCCTTCCGTGGAATTTCTTGCCATACCATGAGGCTACCATGTAGCGGTCCCCAAGTCTTGTTTCATGTCTTGAGGCTGCACATGCCGGTAACAGCAATACAATAATTAAAAGCAGCAGAGACCTTTTCATATCAGGGACTCCTACAGTATATACCTGCTCAGGTCCTCATCCTTCACAATCTCGCTTAATTTTTCTCTGACATACTCGCTGTCTATCGTCAGTGATGTGTTTCTTTTCTCAGGGGCGTCAAAGGAAATCTCTTCAAGGAGTTTTTCGAGTACGGTGTGAAGCCTCCTTGCCCCGATGTTTTCGGTTTTCTCATTGACTGTGGCTGCAATGGACGCTATCTCATCAATGGAGTCATCAGTAAAGTGTATATGCACCTCTTCGGTGGCAAGAAGGGCGATGTACTGCTTTACAAGGGCGTTGTCAGGTTCTGTAAGGATACGGACAAAGTCTTCCTTTCCAAGTGAATCAAGCTCGACCCTTATCGGAAACCTTCCCTGGAGTTCAGGAATAAGGTCGGATGGCTTTGACATATGAAAGGCACCGGCTGCAATGAAGAGTATGTGTTCCGTGCGAACAGGGCCGTGTTTGGTGGTTGCGGTCGTTCCTTCAACTATGGGCAGGAGGTCCCTCTGGACTCCCTCTCTTGATACATCCGGCCCCTGGGCGGAGCCCCTTGATGCAACCTTGTCTATCTCATCAAGAAATACTATACCGGTCTGTTCAGTGCGCCTTATGGCCTCTTTTGTGACCATATCCATATCAATCAATTTATCCGCTTCTTCACGTGTGAGCATCTGAACGGCCTCGGCGACCTTTACCTTTTTTCTCTTTGGTTTTTCAGGCAGGAAACTGCCAAGCATCTCTTTCAGGTTGATCTCAAGGTCCTCAAGTCCAACATTGGAGATGACTCCAAGGGGCATCACCTTTTCCTTCACCTCAATCTCCACGTAACGGGAGTCGAACTTTCCCTCCCTGAGCTGAGCCCTCAGCTTTTCCCTTGTATCCGAATGCTTCTGTTTCTCTTCTTCTCCCTGATCCGTTTCCTTAAACCCTTTTCTCGGAAGCGGCAGCAGGAGGTCGAGAAGCCTTTCCTCTGCAAGGGTCTTTGCCTTTTCCTGAACCTTTGTGAAGTGCTCGGTCTTGACCATGTTGACGGCAATCTCGGTAATGTCCCTTATGATGGACTCCACGTCCCTTCCAACATAACCGACTTCCGTAAACTTTGATGCCTCCACCTTCATAAACGGTGCATTTGCAAGTTTTGAAAGCCTCCTTGCAATCTCTGTCTTTCCAACGCCGGTGGATCCGATCATTATTATATTCTTGGGCAGGACTTCATCGCGCAGTTCAGGGCTTAATCTCTGCCTCCTCCATCTATTCCTCAGCGCTATGGCAACGGCTTTTTTGGCATTATGCTGCCCTATGATAAACTTGTCAAGCTCCTCAACAATACGTCTTGGAGTCAGCCCTTCAAGTGAGGGTTTTCCGTCTGTGTGAGGATGCTTTTGGTCTGTCATATCTTCAGTTTTCTCCAGTGTTTTCATTTTATAACTCCTCAATTATTATTCGTTCGTTTGTGTAAATGCATATATCGGCCGCAATCTTCATGGCCTTCTCAACTATTTCTACGGCTTCAAGGGATGTATTTTCGTAAAGGGCCTTTGCCGCAGCCTGGGCAAAGGGTCCACCTGAGCCTATAGCAGCAATGCCTTCCTCCGGCTCGATTACGTCACCTGTACCGGATATGATAAATGTATGTTCCGTATCCGCAACTATAAGGAGGGCTTCAAGTCTTCTGAGTATCTTGTCGGTCCTCCAGTCCTTGGCAAGCTCTACTGCGGCCCTGGTGATATTGCCCCTGTAGGCCTCAAGTTTTCCTTCAAACTTTTCAAAGAGGGTAAAGGCATCGGCAGTAGCACCTGCAAAACCTGTGAGTACCCTGTCCTGATACATCTTTCTCGTCTTGCGTGCATTGTGTTTCAGAACCGTATTGCCCATCGTCACCTGACCGTCACCGCCAATGGCAACTTTTCCGTTTTTCCTGACGCATAATATTGTTGTGCCTCTTATCATTGCAGGTCTCCTTGTCCTATCCGGTTAGTGTATATTCAGATGAAGCATAATTCCGTATTATAACAAAGATACTTTATTTTTCTCCTTTTCCCTTTTTTGCCAGGGGGTGGGCATGGTCATAGACATCCATGAGGTGAGTGATATCCAGATGGGTATATACCTGCGTGGAGGAGAGAGAGCTGTGTCCGAGTAGCTCCTGAATAACCCTCAGATCAGCTCCGCTCTGCAGGAGATGCGTGGCAAAGGTATGCCTGAGTGTATGAGGCCCTATTTTTCCGCCAAGCCCTGTCTCTCTTGAATATTTCACCACTATTCTTCTGATGCTCCTGTCCGTCAGGCGGGAACCCTTCCTGTTCAGAAAGACAGACTGGGTCTCCTTTTTCATCAGAGACCTCTCTATCAGATATACCTTTAACGACTCGATTGCCTTGTTTCCCACAGGGACTATCCTCTCTTTTTTCCTCTTGCCCCGGACCTTTACCAGGCGCTCCCTCATGTTGAGGTCTTCCATATCCATGCCGGCCAGCTCACTAACCCTTAATCCGCTTGAATAGAGGAGTTCAAGGATTGCCCTGTCCCGGGCCTTCTGAAAGCCTATGCCCTCGGGTTTTTCAATGATCGAGAATATTTCATCAACCGAAAGGAATCTTGGCAACCTCTTCTGTTGTTTTGGGTTTGGCACCAGGCGGGCCGGATTTGAGCTTATATGGCCCTCTCTGTGGAGAAACCTGAAGAATGATCGTAACGTGGCAAGCTGCCTGCTTACTGTAGACCTTTCCCTGCCGTCCTTCAGGCGGTGGGCAATAAACCCCCTTATATCACTCAACTCTATATCAACAGGAGCTTTCCTTACAAGGGCAAAAAATTCCTGAAGGTCCTTCCTGTAGGCCCTCAGGGTGTGAGTGGATGCCCCCTTTTCAAGCTCCATAAACCTCAGAAACTCCTTCACGTATTCATTCATTCAACCATCCTTATATATTCATTCCATGCTGCAAGTGCCTTTTCTACTATATATGCACGCCGCTTTTTCTTGTCCTTAATCCTGATATCAGGTGCGGGCAGAAGCCCGAAGTTTATGTTGCTTGGTTGAAAGCCCTCAGGAGGAGATGTTGTAATATAACGAATCAGCGACCCATGTGCTGACTCCCCGGGCGGTGCAATAAAGCCCATGCCCTTCAGCCTCCTTGCAGCATTTATACCGGCAAGAACCCCCATGGCCGTGGATTCAATATAACCCTCAACCCCTGAAAGCTGACCCGCAATATAGGTCTCAGGGCTTACCCCGACCTTACTCTCAAGGTTAACCTTGAGAGTAAGGTCGGGGTTCAGAAACATGGGACCATTAATAAAGGTGTTCCTGTGGATGCTTCCATAGCGCATGAAGACTGCATTTTCAAGCCCGGGGATGAGTTTGAAAACCCTTTTCTGCTCCGGCCATTTAAGGCGTGTCTGAAACCCTACCATATTATATGCCGTTGCATCCCTGTTTTCAATCCTCAACTGGACGACTGCGTAGGGCACATTCCCTGTGCGGGGATCAGTCAGTCCAACGGGTTTCATGGGGCCAAAGCGCAGGGTGTCCTTTCCCCTCCCTGCCATCACCTCAACGGGCATGCATCCCTCAAAAACCCTTTCATCCTCAAAGGCCCTCGGGGTGACCATGTCAGCCTCTAAAAGTGCATTATAGAACCTCTCATATTCATCCCTGTTCATTGGACAGTTCAGGTAGTCAGGTTCTCCCTTTCCGTACCGTGAGGCCCGGAAAACCCTGGAATAATCAATGCTGTCCGCCTCTATAATCGGGGCGATGGCATCGTAGAAATAGAGGTAATCACCACCGAGCATTCTCCTCAGTGAGTCGGACAGTGCATGTGAAGTCAGAGGCCCGGTTGCAACAATACAAGGCCCCGCAGGAATCTCTGCAACCTCCTCCCTTGCTACTTCTATCAGGGGGTGGGTCAATAATTTCTCTGTTATGTATTCGGCAAAGAGCTGTCTGTCAACAGCAAGGGCGGAACCGGCGGGTACGCTGCATCCTGCAGCAGCCTCCATCAGCAGGGAGCCGGCCATCCTGAGCTCATTTTTGAGAAGTCCTGCCGAGGTAACGGGTTCTTTTGACCTGAGGGAGTTTGAACAGACGAGCTCTCCCAGGAGGTCCGTCTTGTGCGCCCCGGTTGTCTTGTCCGGCCTCATCTCGTATAACCTTACAGTAATCCCTCTCCGGGCTGCCTGCCAGGCTGCCTCACTGCCGGAAAGTCCTCCACCTATGATTACAAGTGTTTTCATGATATCAATAACAGATGCCTGGATATCGATTGTCCGGGACAAAAGATTTCTTGTGTTGTTATAATAAAACATGTCAGTGCTTGAAATAAAGAAATATCCAGACCCTGTATTAAAAAAGAAGGCACTTTCTGTAGAAAATATAAACGGGGAGCTACAGGGACTTATTGACGATATGATAGATACAATGCATGATGCCCCCGGTATTGGCTTGGCTGCACCCCAGGTAGGTGAGTCCAGGAGGGTTATAGTAGTACATGTGAATCTGAAGGAGGAAGCATACCCATTGATAGTCCTTATAAATCCTGAAATAGTTCAGGTTGACGGCAAGGTTACCTCAGAAGAAGGCTGTCTGAGTGTTCCGGGTTATGTGTCAAATATCGAGCGGCCCGAGGTTGTACTTGTAAAGGGTCTTGACAGGGAAGGCAGACCCGTAGAGGTTGAGGCGGAAGATCTACTGGCAAGGGCGCTTCAGCATGAGACAGACCATCTTGACGGGATTCTTTTTGTTGACAGGATGAGCCCGATAAAGAGGGAGTTTTTCAGGAAACGTTACCTTAGAAAGCTGAAGAAAACAGCCTGAATTATTCTTGTACAGGAAAATCTATCCGCAGATTTCACAGATTTCGCAGATTTTTTCCTTAAAGATAACAAACAGGATTCTAATGACAAACCTCAGAGGCCATGTCTTTTTCTGAGTTTTAGTATCTGTGAAATCCGTGTAATCTGCGGACTAAAAGTGAATTAACTAAATTGAGCCCGGTATGGCGATAATCTTCTTTGGCACTCCATTATTTGCAGTCCCTGCTCTTGAAAAGCTGATATCTTCAGGGGAAGATGTTGTGCTCGTTGTGACACAGCCCGACAGGGTTGGCGGGAGGGGACACAGGATTATCCCTCCTCCGGTAAAGAGCGCGGCTGAGAGGGAAGGACTTGCAGTTGCTCAGCCCGGGAGTATAATATCTGAGGATTTCATAAACAGGTTAAAGGCCCTGAACCCTGAGTTTATAGTAGTTGTGGCTTACGGCAGGATACTTCCGGAAGATGTGCTTCGGATTCCCCTGAGGGGTTGCATCAATGTACATGCCTCATTATTGCCCGGATACAGGGGGGCAGCCCCGATCCAGTGGGCTATTATCAGCGGAGACAAAAAGACCGGCATTACAACAATGCTGATGGATGAAGGGCTTGACACAGGGGATATACTCCTTCAGAGAGAGCTGGATATTAGGGAAGAGGACAATGCCCTGACTCTCTCGGAAAGACTCTCTTTTTTGGGTGCTGAACTCCTTGTAGAGACACTGAGTGGATTGCGGGCCGGCAAGCTAAAGCCCCGTCCCCAGCAAGGCGAGCCGGGTTATGCGCCGATTCTGAAGAAAAATGACGGACTGATTGACTGGTC
>CAZXDE010000016.1:7226-9866 GCA_964639515.1 uncultured Thermodesulfovibrio sp. | reverse complement strand
GATACTCGAGGTTCAGATGGAAGGCAGAAAACCCATGGATATCAAGGCCTTTTTGCAGGGCATCGGGAGAGACATCGGAAAGGGAGACAGGTTTGGCGGGTTACAGGATAATTAGGGGTTTTGTGCTCAAGGTGCTTTATCCCGTCTTTATGCTTCTGTCTGCGTTCAGGAAGGACAAAAAGGAGTCCTTGCAGCGGCTGATTATCAATATGAACAACCGTCTCGTAATCAGGGAACGGCACAAGACAAAAAGAATCCTTCTGCTCCTTCCACATTGCATTCAGGTAGATAAATGCGAGATCAGGCTGACCCATAACATATATAATTGCAAGAGATGCGGAAAGTGTGAGATTAAGGACCTTATAGAGCTGGCTGATGATTTCGGACTGACCCTCTTTGTAGCCACAGGGGGAACTCTTGCAAGGAGGATAGTAATGGATGCAAAGCCGGAGGCAATAGTTGCCGTTGCCTGTGAGAGAGACCTTTCGAGCGGCATTGTTGATACCTATCCAATGCCGGTACTTGCAATCTCAAATGAGAGACCTTTTGGCCCCTGTTATAATACACAGGTGAGCCTTGAAAAGGTTAAGGATGCCATAAAGACTTTCTGCTCATAAGCCTGGTTGTGATATAATTCAGGGATTGAAGATATGGAAATTTGGAGTATTGGAGGACTGGAGTATTGGAGGACTGGATTTTTTCATCACTCCATTACTCCAACCCTCCATCACTCCGCAATTGATTGCTGAGGAGGTGGATATGGAAGCAACAATAAAATATGTTGATGGACTCAGGTTTGTTGCAGAGGGCGCTACCGGGCACTCTGTTGTTATGGATGGGGATCCCCGGTTTGGCGGTGAGGATTCCGCGCCGAGACCAACGGAGTTTGTCCTTATGGGACTTGGTGGTTGCACGGGCATGGATGTTATCTCTGTTCTCAGGAAAAAGAGGCAGGAAGTTACAGGATTTGAGATAGAGGTCCAGGGCAAAAGGGCGGAGGCACATCCCAAAAAGTTTACGGATATAAATCTCCACTACACTGTGCGGGGCAGGAATATCTCTGAGGATGCAGTTAAAAAGGCTATAAATCTATCCATGGAGAGGTACTGTTCGGTAAAGGCAACACTTGAAGGTGTGGCAAAGATTACATATTCCTACAAGGTGATACAGGAGTAGAGATTCGAATCAGGTTATGTTTTTTTACCTCGGCAAACGTATAACGGAGATATTTGTCACGCTGATAGGGATTACCCTCCTGTCATTCTTTATAATCCACCTCGCACCGGGTAAGCCTACGGATGTGTTGACCGACCTGAATCCCAAGATAACGCCTGAGGCACGAGAGCGGCTTGAGAAGTACTACGGTCTTGACAAACCCATAATCGTACAATACTTTTTATGGGCAAAGAGGGTTGTAAAGCTGGACTTTGGAGACTCCTTCTCCACTGACAGTCGCCCTGTATGGGAAAAGATAAGGGAGCGGGTTCCTGTTACCATATCAATAAACCTTCTCAGTATGCTGCTGATATTTCTGATAGCAATACCCGTCGGCATCTCTTCGGCAACACATCAGTACTCCCTGTATGACAAGGTAACTACGGTAGGGGTTTTTCTTGGATTTGCAATGCCGGCTTTCTGGCTCGGCATATTGCTGATGATGCTTTTTGGGGTATATCTGCAATGGCTGCCCATATCCGGCCTTAAGTCCATGAACTACGAAACCCTGTCTGCCGGGGGCAAGCTCCTTGATCTTGCAAAACACCTTGCACTGCCGGTCTTTGTATCCGCATTAGGCGGTATTGCCGGTATATCCAGATACATGCGCAGCAGTATGCTTGAGGTTATCAGACAGGACTATATTGTTACGGCAAGGGCAAAGGGGTTGCCTGAAAGCAAGGTTATTTACAGGCATGCCCTCAGAAACGCACTCCTTCCCATCATTACCCTGCTCGGTTTATCTGTTCCGGGATTGATAGGAGGGAGCGTGATATTCGAGCAGATATTCAGTATCCCCGGTATGGGCCAGCTGTTCTGGATGTCGGTAATGCAGAGGGATTATCCGCTGATAATGGGACTTCTCACCATTGGCGCCATACTCACACTGATCGGCAACATGCTGGCCGACCTCTGTTATGCAGTAGTTGACCCAAGAATAAGGAGGAGATAGGAATTGGGCGGTATCTTCTATGAGAGGTTCGGTCATAATAAACTGGCCGTGGCAGGGAGTGTGCTTGTGGCCCTGCTGTTTCTTGCAGCCCTGCTTGCACCTGTAATCTCTCCCTATGAACCGGATCATATTGACAGATACCACGTTCTTGAACCACCGGGCAGGCTCCATCCACTCGGTACCGACGATATAGGCAGGGATGTGCTGAGCAGGATGCTTTATGGAGCAAGGGTTTCATTATCCGTCGGCTTTGTGGCTGTGGGCATTGCAACGTTTATTGGAATGATAATGGGTGCAGTTGCCGGCTATTACGGAGGCATAGCGGACAGATTAATCATGAGATTTGTGGATGTGATGCTGTCAATACCGTCATTTTTCTTCATTCTTGCTGTGATAGCCTTTGTCGGTCCCAGTATATGGAATATCATGATCATCATAGGGATAACCTCATGGATGGGGGTGGCCAGGCTTGT
>CAZXDE010000016.1:4839-7126 GCA_964639515.1 uncultured Thermodesulfovibrio sp. | reverse complement strand
TGGTGGCTTTCCGTCTTTCCCGGAGTGGCTATACTGATTACGGTACTTTCCTATAACCTGCTTGGCGAGGGACTGAGAGACGCCCTGGACCCAAGATTGTGGGAAAGACGATGAACAATAAACTTCTTCTCTTTGATCTTGACGAAACCCTGATTGATTCGGGACAGGACAGGCCGGGACGAGGGCACTGGACGCTGAAGTGTTTTAATTGTATCTTATTCATGTCTTAAGAAAACTCCCTTCCTGTAACTATTAGTTCTATTTATCGTAAGAAAGTGTTATGCTTATAAGCAAGGACAAGCTTTTCCTTATATTCTTTCTTGACGATATAAAAAAACACCTGAATGATGCTTTCTTTTCCCTTGTATTTTGCAGATACCATATTTTTTTATTAAGGAGGAGATGATATGAAAGGAACGTGGTTCAAAACTTTCATGGGGGTGCTTATTCTTCTTTTTGCCGGATTGTGGATTGCCGGCTGCACTGAAGAGATGGGGTCAATGGGCATGAAACATAAGCAAGATCATGACAGTGGGGATGAGACAGAGGTAGTTGCCGTAGCGGGAGGAGGTTTCCACTCCGTTGAGCTTAGATCAGACGGCACGGTCTGGGCGTGGGGAAGGAACGAATACGGCCAGTTGGGAGATGGAACAACGATAGACAGCCCGGCCCTGATACAGGTAAGTGGCCTTACGGACATTACCGCTATTGAGGCAGGAGGAGAGCATAGCATTGCGCTTAAATCCGACGGCACGGTCTGGGCGTGGGGAGATAATAGATACGGACAGCTGGGTGCCACAACACCTGAAACATGTGTCAGCGCTCGCTCCGGCTATTCTCCATACTATAAATACCCCTGTTCCACCACTCCGGTCCAGATATCCGGCCTCACAGAGGTTATCGCTATAGCTGCCGGGGATAGTCATACTATCGCGATTAAAGCCGATGGTACAGTTTGGGCATGGGGATACAATTACTATGGGCAATTGGGAACGGAAACAACTGAAACCTGCCAGACCTGGTCTCTGGTAATGGGTGAGCTTTATCCTTGGAACGCCCCCTGTTCCACTACACCGATCCAGATATCCAGCCTCACAGACGTAAGCGCCGTTGGCTCTGGAGCTGACTACACCATTGCGCTTAAAACTGACAACACGGTGTGGAGCTGGGGAGATAACAAACATGGCCAACTTGGAGACGGAACGAAAGATAGCAGCTCCACGCCTGCGCAGGTAAGCGGCCTAACAGACATCGCCGCAATAACGGCCGGAGGTGACCACACCATCGCACTCGCAACCGACGGCACGGTGTGGGCGTGGGGAGAGAACTGGGTCGGCCAGCTTGGTAACGGTACGACAACAGACAGCTCCACGCCTGTGCAGGTAAGCGGGCTTACAGACGTAACCGCTATCGCGGCCGGAGGCATTAGATATGGTTTTTTTAAGTATGGACATACCATAGCGCTTAAAGCCGACGGCACGGTCTGGGCGTGGGGAGACAATGAGCACGGTCAACTGGGCGTAACAACAACAGAAATCTGTGAAGTAAGCTTCGGGGTAGGTAGAGATTCGAGTGTTTCTTTTTATCCTTTCTGTTCCACCACTCCGATTCAGGTCTCCAGCCTCACGGACGTAAGCGCCATCGCGGCAGGATTTAGACATACCCTCGCGCTTAAATCAAACGGTACAGCCTGGGCATGGGGGGATAATGAATACGGACAGTTGGGGGAAGCAACGACTGAAACGTGCGGTAATGAAAATGATTTTGATTGCAGTCCCACACCTGTGCCGGTAAGGAGCAAAGCAACCGGTACCTTCAGCGTTGGTGGCACAGTCAGCAGTCTGGCTGGAAAGTTGGTACTTCAAAACAACGGTGGAGACGATCTGACAATCACGGAGAACGGTCCGTTTACCTTTGCAACTGAGCTTGAGGATCTTGCCATTTACGACATAACGGTTTTATCACAGCCTTTTGATCAGACATGCAGTGTGACCAGTGGAAGGATTAACGCTGCGAATGTAATAGATATCGAGATTAAGTGCTTCACCTTTGCTGACATTGCAGCCGGTTACGCTCATTCCATTGCGCTTGAAACCGACGGTACGGTGTGGGCGTGGGGGACTAACAGCTTTGGTCAGCTGGGAGACGGAACGGGATACAGCCCTACGCCTGTGCAGGTAAGTGGTCTTACCGACGTAACCGTCATTGCAGCCGGACCATACTATAGCCTAGCGCTTAAAAGTGACGGCACAGTGTGGGCATGGGGAGAGAACAGGTACGGTCAGTT
>CAZXDE010000016.1:0-4739 GCA_964639515.1 uncultured Thermodesulfovibrio sp. | reverse complement strand
CACCACTCCTGTACAGGTAACTGGTCTCACGGACGTAAGCGCTATTGCGGCTGGAAGCTCCCATACCCTTGCTCTTAAAAGTGACGGCACGATGTGGGCATGGGGATATAACAGGTACGGTCAGTTGGGGGTAACAACGACTGAAACATGCGGTTATTCTTATTATGCTCCTCTTCCTTGCAGTTCCATCCCTGTGCAGGTAAGCGGGATTGCGGACGTAACTGTCATTGCAGCCGGACCATACTATAGCCTATCGCTTAAAAGTGACGGCACAGTGTGGGCATGGGGAGAGAACAGGTACGGTCAGTTGGGAGATGGGACGACGATAGACAGCGCCACGCCTGTGCAGGTAAGTGACCTTACGGACATTACCGCTATTGTGGCAGGAGGAGACCATAGCATTGCGCTTAAAGCTGACGGCACGGTGTGGGCATGGGGATATAACAGGTACGGTCAGTTGGGAGACGGGACGACGATAAACAGCACCACTCCTGTACAGGTAACTGGTCTCACGGACGTAAGCGCTATTGCGGCTGGAGGCTCCCATAGCCTTGCTCTTAAAAGTAACGGCGCTATCTGGACATGGGGAAATAACGTGTTCTATCAGCTGGGAAACGTAACAATAAACACTTTCACCTCCACACCTCTGCAGGTAGTAACTCCATAACGCTTGCCTTCGCACCCTCTGTGGTTTTCTCTTTCACCACAAGAGGGTGCGGAGGCAGTCATGGAAGCAGGTGCTGACCTTGTTCTGTAGAGTCTGGAGAACAAGGAAGCCTGTTTAAGCTTTATGCATACAGCAAGTATAAGCTGAAGTGTTTTAATTGTATCTTCTCATGTCTTAAAAGCTCCCTTTTCGTAACTATTAGTAGCATTTATCCGAAAGAAGTGTTATACTTATACGTAAGGGAAATCGTTTCCCTATTTTTATAGTCCTCACTATATAAGAATATCTGAATTGATGCTTCCATATTTAAAATTTAAAACTCAATTTGTGTCTTGCAGTTACCATATATTTTTTAATAAGGAGGAGAAGAAGATATGCTGAAAGGAGCGAGGTTCAGGACTTTCATAGGGGTGCTTATTCTTCTTTTTGCCGGATTGTGGATTACCGGCTGTACTGAAGAGATAGGTTCAATGGGGATGAATCATAAGTACGATCATGACAGTGCAGATGAGACAAAGGTCATTGCCGTAGCGGGTGGAAACTTTTACTCCGTTGAGCTCAAATCAGACGGTACGGTCTGGACGTGGGGAAGGAACGAATCCGGCCAGCTGGGTGACGGGACGACGATAGACAGTCCGGCGCCGATACAGATAAGCGGACTCACGGATGTAACCGCCGTTGCAGGCGGGGGTTACCATGCAATGGCGATTAAAGATGACGGCACGGTGTGGGCATGGGGAAGTAACAATGCAGGTCAGTTGGGCGATGGAACGACGACAGACAGGACTACGCCGGTGCAGGTGATCGGGCTTGCGGACGTGACCGCCGTTGCTGCCGGATGGCATCATAGCATTGCACTCAAAGCCGATGGCTCGGTGTGGGTATGGGGCTGGAACGGAGGAGGCCTGTTGGGTGTAGAAACGACCGAGGAATGCGTGTTTGGCTCTATGGATTCGTCTTGTTCCACAACACCGCTGCAGGTAAGTGAACTTACTGGCATAATCGCTATTGCAGCTGGAAGTTACTATTCCATAGCACTCAAAGATGACGGCACGGTCTGGACCTTGGGAAGAACAGAAGACGGAAACACGCCTGCACCAGTAGCCTCCCTTACGGATGTAACCGCTATCGCAGCCGGAGCTTATCATGCCGTAGCGCTTAAAGCCGATGGTACTGTATGGGGATGGGGGAGCAATGAACACGGTCAGCTGGGAGACGGTACGGCGACATGGAACTCCATCATACCGGTGCAAGCAAGCGGGCTTACGGATGTAATTGCCATCACCGCCGGAGGCAAAATGTATTCGGGGCATACCATGGCGCTTAAAGCTGACGGTACTGTATGGGCATGGGGAAGCAATGAACACGGCCAGCTGGGTGTAATAACAACGGAAGTTTGTGAAATATCCCTAAGTTTCGGTAGAAATGGTACTACTTATAATAATCTTTGTTCCACCACACCGGTGCAGGTAAGCGATTTTCCTGACATAACTGCCATTACGGCTGGATATTACCATAGTATTGCGGTAAAAGAGGATGGCACAGCATGGGCATGGGGAGATAACAAATACGGCCAGGTGGGGGCGGCAACGACTGAAGTTTGCGGTTATGGGGGTTTTGATTGCAGTCCCACACCCGTACCTGTAGGGAGCAAACTACCCGGCACATTCAGAGTAGGTGGTACGGTAAGCGGTCTTGCTGGAACGTTGGTCATTCAAAACAATGGAGGAGATGATCTGGTAATCACGGAGAATGGCTCTTTTACCTTTGCAACAGAACTTGAGGACCTGGATGTTTATGATATAGGGATTTTAACCCAACCTGATGGTCAGACATGCGAAATCACAAGTGCCAATACTGGAAGGGTCAATGCAACGGACGTAACGGACATAGAGATTGTATGCCCCTATCCCTTTACGGAAGTCGTTGCTATTGCTGCCGGAACTTTTCATTCCATTGCTCTCAGAACCGACGGTACGGTCTGGACGTGGGGACAAAACTTTAACGGTCAGTTGGGTGATGGGACAAGAGATAACAGCCCTGTACCTGTACAGGTCGGATTGTCGGATGTTACCGCAATTGCTGCGCGAAATACTGGTAGCATAGCGCTTAAAAGCGACGGCACAGTATGGACGTGGGCGAGAGATGGTTACTTTATACCCGTACAGTTAAATGGACTTACGGATATAAGCGCCATCGCTGGGGGAGGCAACCACTCTCTTGCTATCAAAGCCGTTGACACGCTGTGGGCGTGGGGAAAGAATTTCTCCGGCCAGCTGGGAGACGGAACAACGACGGACAGCTACACGCCTGTAAAGGTATCCGGTCTTACAGACGTAAGCGCCGTTGCAGGGGGACTCTACCATACCGTAGCACTTAAAAGCGACGGTACGGTGTGGACGTGGGGATGGAACGAATACGGACAGTTGGGAAACGGAACGACGATAGACAGCCATATCCCTATACAGGTGAGCGGCCTTACGGGCTTTGCCGCAGTAGCGGCCGGGAGCGGTCACACAGTGGTTCTTAAAAGCGATGGCACAGTGTGGACGTGGGGATGGAACGAATACGGACAGTTGGGAGACGGAACGACGATAGACAGCCATATCCCTATACAGGTGAGCGGCCTTACGGACATTGTCGCAGTAGCGGCCGGAAGTGGTCACACAGTGGCTCTTAAAAACGACGGTGCGGTGTGGGCATGGGGTGGAAACTCTGACGGCCAGCTGGGAGATGGAACGACGATAGACAGCCGTATCCCTATACAGGTGAGCGGCCTTACGGACATTGTCGCAGTAGCGGCCGGAAGTGGTCATACAATGGCTCTTAAAAACGATGGCACGGTGTGGGCATGGGGAAATAACACCTTCGGGCAGCTGGGAGATGGAACGACAACAAACAGTACCACACCTGTACAGGTAGTACTGAGACCATAAAGCTCACCGCCTTTGCTCCCTCTATGGTTTTCTTTTTTACCACAGAGGGAGCAAAGGGGTAGCCGTCTTAGCCTATACCGAGATTCACCATTCAGACCTGTCCGTCTTTCGGCAAAGAGGCCATCTTGGGGAATATTGACGGGTCCTGTCCCTTTCAGTAATAATCCTTCCGTCAAATCAAACGTTTTTACAAATTTCTTGTAATAAGTATTGTATTGCTTTTGTTTCTGAACTGTGATGCTATTTTTATAAATATCTTCAGGACATCTCTAAAATTCAAATATCTCTCCGAATTGAGGAATAATTACTTTTTTCTCCAAATCATATAATCTTGTTAATCTGCAAAACTCTTTAAGCGGCCAGGAATGTCTTTCAAGAATGGTTCTGAATGTTCCATAGTGTACAGGAACCATGAGTTTTGCTTTCAACTCCACAAAAACCTTTACCGCATCTGCGGGACTGAGGTGATCCTTACCAAATAAAAAAGAAGGCGTAGCCAGTCCGATAGGAAGAAACGCCACATCAATGGAATACTTCCGACCTATATCTTTAAAAATCGGTGAGTGGCCGCTGTCACCCACAAAAAATATTGTTTTGCCGTTTATCCTGATTATATAACTGTTTGTCTTCGTCTTTCTCCCCCACATATAACGAGCGGATGTATGCATTGCCGGCAATGCTGTGATATTGACGGCAGCTATATCTTTTGACTCTTCATAATCCAGTTCAAATACCTTATCTTTGTAAATATCCTTAAAATATCTACCTGTCTTTTTTGGGCACAATATAGCATGAACGTCTTTTATTTGACGAATCGAGGACAAGGACAGATGGTCAACATGTGAATGTGTAATGATTATTACGGTCTTGCTATGCAATGTATCAACATTAAGCGCCGGCTTTACAATCCGGCGCATAATGAACCCCATGGAGCTATCAAAATTAGGGTCTGTAAGAATATGATATGGTTCTGCACCAAACAGAACAGTTGAGTGTCCGACAACGATTGCATTCATGTATAAAGTCCCTTTCCAATCGGTTTCTCTCTATGATAGATATATGACTTCCGTCTTCAAGCAGTCTGTTTGCAGGATATCTTACAAGGAACCCTGTTCCTCCTGTTATAAATATTTTCA
>CAZXDE010000015.1:15138-20128 GCA_964639515.1 uncultured Thermodesulfovibrio sp. | reverse complement strand
AAGGGTGCAGGGGCCTCCGGGGGATGGTAGAATAGAGACCCCTGCGTGGGTAAGAAAGACTTTACCTGCTATTATCGTACCTGCCGCACCTGTACAGCTCGCCCCTTACTCATGCTTTCTCAGATAAGGCGGCATATCATAAGGGTCATCGTAAGACATCAGTTCTGTAGGCAGCGGCTCTGAGGGCACGCCTTTCAGCGTCTTTGACAACACCCTCTCGGCTCCGGTATGTTCGACCTTTGCCTTTAACTTTAATTGAACAGAGGGTTTTGGCCTCCATGTCTTTACGTCTTCAAGGACAACCTTCTCTTTTTTGGCCTCGAATCCTGTGGCAATAACAGTAATCCTGACCTCATCCGTCATGTCGGAGTCTATTACCGCTCCAAAAATGATATTTACATCCTCATGCGCAGAATCGTGAATCAGGGCGGTTGCCTCCTG
Organism: uncultured Thermodesulfovibrio sp.; assembly: GCA_964639515.1. Lineage (GTDB taxonomy): Bacteria > Nitrospirota > Thermodesulfovibrionia > Thermodesulfovibrionales > JdFR-85 > BMS3Bbin07. The sequence continues at coordinate 19,687 of CAZXDE010000015.1, read as the reverse complement.
AACTGCACTCAGAGCGAGTTCTATGCCGCCGGTAATATTTACAAGGATGCCTCTTGCCCCCTCTACCGAGGAGTCCTCAAGCAGGGGATTCGATATTGCCTTCTTTGCCGCATCAACAGCCCCGGCCTCACCATTACCTGACCCAATGCCGATAACCGCCCTGCCCGAATCCTCTATAACCGTCTTCACATCTGCAAAGTCGAGATTAATCAGTCCCGGCGTCAGGATAAGGTCCGAAATACCCTGCACGGCCTGCCTCAGGACATTGTTTGCCACTGTAAAGGACTTTAGCAGGGGAGTACCCTTATCCACTACCAGTGATATCCTGTCATTTGGAATCACTATGATTGTATCCACATGCTGCCTTAGTTCCTTTATCCCATCTTCTGCATTCATGAGCCTCTTTTTCCCTTCATAAAAGAAAGGCTTTGTGATTACCGCCACTGTGAGTGCACCGAGTTCCCTGGCAATAGAGGCAACCACGGAAGAGGCGCCGGTCCCTGTCCCCCCTCCCATTCCGGCAGTGATGAAGACCATGTCCGAGCCCTGAAGTCTCTCCGCAATTGCGTCGTAGTCATGAAGCGCGGCCTGACGTCCGATATCAGGGTCTGAACCTGCACCAAGCCCCCTTGTCAGGTCCGCACCTATCTGTATCTTTTGGGGGGCCAGCGACGTTTCAAGTACCTGAAGGTCTGTATTAATTGCGATAAAATCAATGCCTTTAAGGTTGGCTGCAATCATGTTATTTACTGCATTTCCGCCAGCCCCTCCTACTCCGATTACCCTGATCTTTGCCGTCTGCTCCCTCAGCTCTTCGATCTCAAACATGAAAACCTCCTTTCATTAAATGTATCAATATATCCTCTAAAATCACCTTCTCAAAAAACCCCTGACCCATCCCTTCATCTTCTTCAGAATATTTCCAAAGAGGTCCCCGTAATTAATCGGGGGCAGTTCCGTCTCTGAACCATAAACCAAAAGCCCCACCCCTGTGGAATACATCGGATCAGAGACAATATTTTTAACTCCCCCTACATTTACAGGCATCCCTATCCTTATCGGCAGTCCCAGCATCGCCTCCGCCATCCTGTCGAGGCCCGAAAGCTGTGAACCTCCTCCGGTCAGGACAATCCCGTAGGAGACCTCATCATATGCCCCTGCCTTCTTAAGTTCATTCTTCACAAGCTCTATTACCTCTTCACACCTTGGCTGAATTATCTCGGTGATATAACTCCTTGGTATGGTCTTTTCATCCCTTCCGGCCACCATTATCCTCACACCTTCCGCTTTATCCTCATGCCCTGCCATTGCCATGCCGTAGAGCTTCTTTACCCTCTCAGCCTCCTGGACAGGAAGCCTCAGACCTATGGCAAGGTCATTTGTAAAATGATTTCCGCCCACTGCAATAACAGACGTATGGGAGAGGACACCGTTCCTGTAAAAGGCGATATCCGTTGTCCCGCCCCCGATATCCACAAGCACTACACCCTGGCTCTTTTCGTCATCCGTCAGCGTTGACAGCGCTGATGCCAGGGGTTCGAGGACTATATCAACGACCTGCAGCCCCGCCTTCTCACAGCACCTTATGAGGTTCTGTACTGCCGAGACGGAACCGGTCACAATCTGCACCCTTGCCTCAAGCCTGACACCGGACATACCCACAGGGTTCATTATCCCGTCCTGCCCGTCAACCACGTATTCCACGGGTATGACATGGAGCACCTCCCTGTCAAGCGGCACATACACCGCCTTTGCAGCTTCAAGCGCCCTGTCGACATCTCCCCTGGTTACCTCCCTGCTCCTTATACCAACAGCCCCGTAACTCTCAAAACTCCTTATATGACCGCCTGCTATCCCGACACAAACGGAATTGATCTCAACTCCTGCAGCCCTCTCCGCATCCTTCACGGCATTAATGATTGACTCAACCGTTGTCTCAATATTCACAACCATACCCTTCCTCAACCCCTTTGAAGGTGAAGCACCAAGGGCCAGAATATTCATCTTCCCCTCAACAGCCTGACCAACAATGGCACAAATCTTTGTTGTGCCTACATCAAGTCCGGCTACGATTGGTCCCTTCTCCATCTACCCTCTCCCCTTTGCCGCTCTCACTATCACCCTTCTGGAAAACCTGAGGTCCACGTAACCGACATGCATCCCTCTTTTGACAATCTCATCTTCCAACTGTATAAACCTTGACAACTTCTTACGATAATTCCCCTTGCCGATCCTAACTGTCAGGTCTCCGATCTTCAAGGCCATCTCTTCCGGCGTCTTTGCGATAATCTCTATCTCATCGTCAGAGAAAAAGCCCTCCTCTCTGACAATGCCGGCAACTTTCAGTGCCTCTTTAAGGAGGGATTTTTTTGTGGAATTCATTTTTATCACCGGCAGAAAGGCAATGGTCTGACTCAGTTCTTCAAGAATCTCCCCCCTTCTGCTTACAATGTACAAATGCCCTTTTCTCTTCAGCAGGGCAAGGGGTTCCGCCTCCTTTACTTTCACTATCAGCGTATGGGGAAGCTCCTTCCTGATAACCACGTCCCTGATCCAGGGTGATTTAAGCACCCGCTCACTCAGTTCCCTGCTGCTTATCCTCAGCATACTCTCTCCCTGTCCGAGTTTCATCAGGGCGATAACCTCCTTATCGGAAAGGTGTTTGTTCCCCGTGACTTCTATCCTGTTAATCCGCATGATGTCTGCCGTTTTTCCATACAGATAAACCCCTGCCAGTCCAATAACCCCGACCAGGGCAACGAAGAGGACGGACTTTAAAAGCAGGGGATGCAAAAGGATCCTTAAAACAGGTCTCCCCTCCTTCTTTATCCTGTTACTCTTCTTCTTGAGTCCCCGGCTCATTTTTCTCCTCCTCCGTTCAGGGCATCCAGAATGATTGCCTCTATTAGTGAGGAAAAATCATACCCGGCAAGCGCCGCTATCTTCGGCAGAAGCGATGTCTCCGTCATTCCGGGAGTGGTATTGACTTCAAGCAGACAGGGCAAATCCGTCCCATCCACTATCAGATCAACCCTTGTGGCACCCTTACACCCCAGGGCCTTATGCGCCCTGAATGCAATATCCTCTACCCTTTTCAGGGTCTCCTCGTCTATCTCCGGAGGGAGTATATATTCAGTCATCCCCGGCGTATACTTGGAGTGATAATCATAAAATCTTCTACCGGGCCTTACCTCAACCCCGCCAAGTACGCTCTCTCCAAGAACCCCTACGTGAACCTCCCTCCCCTCAATAAAACTCTCCACAACCACCCTGCTGCCGTAAGCAAGGGCCTCTTTTATGGCCTCTTTCAGTTCCTCACGCTTATTTATGATATTCACCCCTACACTCGAACCCTCCCGTGAAGGCTTGACAACCCAGGGGGCAGGAAACGGAGGCGAAATATTGATATCTCCTGCCTCACTACTCCTACACCCCAACCCTGCAATTATATAAGGGGGTACATTAAGGCCGTGATGCTGAAATATCTTTTTTGATACCTCCTTGTCCATTGCAAGTGCTGATGCCAGGACTCCAGAGCCCGTGTACGGCATACCCATAACCTCAAGCATTCCCTGAACGGAACCGTCCTCTCCCCAACCGCCATGCAAGGCAAGAAAGGCAATCTCTATCCCTTCCTTTAGCAGCGTCTCACATATACCTTCCGTGGCATCTATAAAGACCACATCGTAGCCGCTGCCCTTCAGGGCGTCAAAGACGGCATTGCCGCTCTTTAGTGATACCTCCCTCTCGGCAGATATACCGCCGGCAATCACGCCAATACGTTTTTCCGTAATCAGTTCTTTCACCTCTTGCCGATAATCCTTATCTCGGGCTCGAGAACAATACCAAACCTCTTCACTATCCCGTCAATCACGGTATCCATGAGGGCCAGAAAATCTCCAGCCGTGCCCTGCCCTTTATTTACAAAAAAGTTTGCATGCAGAGTGCTTATCTCAATATCCCCAACCCTCATCCCCTTATACCCAGCCTCATCAATCAGCCTTGCTGCAGACTCAGCCGGGGGATTTTTAAAGACACAGCCTGCCGACCGCTCTCCAAGGGGCTGCGTCTTTTTCTTCATCTGTAAAAATTCATTCATCTTCTCCTGAAGGGTACCTTCGTCATCCCTCTTCAATAAGATGTGAACTCCGAGTATCACCGTATCCGGAGAAAGCCCACCGGAGCGATACGTCGCATTTATATCCTCCCTGTCCAGCACCACAATACCGCCCCCCTTCAAAACCGTAACCCTCTGCACCACATCCATAATCTCACAGCCATAGGCCCCGGCATTACCAAAAACCGCACCCCCTACCGTCCCCGGAATTCCAACAAGCCCTTCAAGCCCTGAAAGCCCCTCTTCTCTGCAAAATGATATGAGCCTCTGCAGCGGAAGACCTGCCTGGGCAAAAACCCGGACCTCCTCACCCCTATCCTCTCCCCTCTCCTCAACTCTCTCCAGACCCTGAAAGGCCTTCATATTGATAACCACATCATCCACCCCGTCATCCGTCACCAGGAGGTTCGTTCCACCGCCTATCAGGACATA
>CAZXDE010000015.1:10668-15038 GCA_964639515.1 uncultured Thermodesulfovibrio sp. | reverse complement strand
ATTCAATATCTCCTCTCCCACCTTCCATACATCCCCGGCGCCAAGGGTGAGAAGGAGGTCACCCTCTTTCAATTCCTCACCAATGTCCGCCACCATATCATCCCTTTCCCTTATATACCTGATATCCCTTACCCGACTCTTCATCTCCCTGTACAGGAGTTCCGAGCTGACACCATTAATCGGCTTTTCACCCGCGGGATATATGTCCATAAGATACAGCACATCCACCCCGTTAAATGAATCAATGAACTCCTGCATCAGCTCTTTTGTCCTTGAATACCTGTGTGGCTGGAACACAACGACAAACCTCCCGTTTACCGCCCGGCAGACCGAACCAATGGTAGCCCTGATCTCTGTTGGATGATGACCATAATCATCATATACCTTTGCACCTGAAAACTCTCCCTTAAACTCAAACCTTCTTTGAATCCCGGAAAAAGAAGCGAGGGTCTCTCTCATTATATCCACATTAATCCTCAACTCCGAGGCAACACAGATGGCACTCAGGGCATTAAGTACATTATGTACACCAACAAGGGGTATCCTGAACTCTCCGAGCTCAACCCCCCTGTCAACCACCCTGAATCTCATGCCAAGGCCCTCCGCTCCAACGTCACAGGCCCTCATGTCTGCCTCTGGAGAAAAACCAAAGGTAATGTATTTTCTTTGAAGCTCACCCATAATCCTCCTCAGATAGGCGTTCTCCATGGAGAGTATCGATATGCCATAAAAGGGGACCTTGTCAAGGAACTCCCTGAAGGCATTGCAGAGGACCTCCATGCTCCTGAAATAATCCATGTGCTCCCTGTCTATATTTGTAGCCAGTGCTATGGTCGGAGATAGCTTGAGAAAAGAACCGTCACTCTCATCTGCCTCTGCAATAAGAAAATCACCCTGTCCCAGCCTTGCATTTGAGCCTGTGGCCTTAAGCCGTCCTCCGATAACAACAGTAGGGTCAAGACCTGCCCCGGATACAATTGCAGAGATCAGGGAGGTAGTGGTGGTCTTTCCATGCGCCCCTGCAACGAGGATACTGTATTTAAGGCGTCCTAATTCCGCAAGCATCTCCGCCCTTGGTATTACGGGTATGGATTTCAGACGTGCCTCCAGAACCTCTATGTTGTCGTCTCTGACAGCAGAGGAGATTACTACAACATGTGCACTATCAACATTGTCCGGCCTGTGTCCTATATATACCTTAATTCCCATCTCTCTGAGCCTTCTCGTGTTATCAGACTCCCTGACATCGGACCCGGTAACCTCATAGCCGAGGTTTCGAAGTACCTCTGCAATGCCGCTCATCCCGATCCCGCCGATTCCTACAAAATGTATCACTCTGAACTGTTCAAACATCCTTCCCTGCTCCTTTCCAGCGAAATCAGACTTAAAGCAATATCTGCAATCCTCTTTACTGCATCAGGCCTTCCCAGCCCCAGGGCCTTTGTCCCCATATTTTCCCTCAATCCGGGGTCATTATACAACCTCCGTATCTCCCCTGAAAGCCTCTTTCCGTTAAGCTCAACATTACGAACCATCACTGCCGCACCAAGCCTCTCAAGTTTTCCGGCATTAACCTCCTGGTGGTTTGCTGCCGCATAAGGGTAGGGAACAAGTATCGACGGCTTTCCCGTAACGCATATTTCTGCAAGCGTAGTTGCACCCGCCCTTGAGACAACAAGGTCTGCAACAGCGTATGCCTCCGGCATCTGATATATAAAGGGCGTCACCATCCCCGTGTATCCATAACTTCTGTATGCATCCCTGACCGACTCGAAATCCTTCTCCCCTGTCTGATGGAGAAACTGAATCTCCTCCCTGATGTCAAGGAGATACTGCAGTGCATCAATCATGGCCCTGTTCATTGATTCCGCCCCGGCACTTCCTCCGAATATGAATATCGTAAAGAGGTCGCCACCGAGTGAAAAAAGCCTGAGGCCCGACGACTTGCTACCCTTCAAAATTCTCTCTCTGACCGGATTTCCCGTAAGGTGCACCTTTTCTCCCGGGAAATAGGCCATACTCTCCTGATAGGTGATACATACGGACTTCACAATATAGCCCAACAACCTGTTTGCCCTTCCTGCAACGGTATTCTGTTCAAGGAGCATCGTGGGTATGGAAAGCATCCATGCCATTACAAGCGGCGCCAGAGAGGCATAACCGCCTGAACCAACTACTATTTCAGGCCGAATCTCCCGCAGGTAACCGTAGCTCTCCTTCAGCGCCTGCAGAAACCTGTAAAGGGAGCGGCCCTTCTTAAAAATGGAGACACCCACAAATCCCTCTGCCGGGATAAACTTTATTGTGTAACCCTCCCTCGGCACAACCCTTGCCTCAATCCCATGCCCTGTACCCATAAATACAATCTCTGTTCGGGGGTCCCTTTTCTTTAACTCCTCGGCAAGGGCAAGCCCGGGATACAGGTGACCTCCCGTACCTCCCCCTGCAATCACAACCCTCATAACGATGACCTCCTGAGCCTGCGGGCCTTCAATCTCGCCCTGCTCCTTATAAGCATGTCACGGCTTGGGAGGCTGTACTGCTCCGGGTCGGACCTCGATATCCTCAACAGCGTGCCGGCTGCCATAAAATTAACAAGCAGTGACGAGCCGCCATAGCTTATAAAAGGCAGGGGTAAACCCTTTGTGGGAACAAGCCCTGTGACAACTGATATATTTATCAACGCCTGCATGGTTATCATCATAGTCAGCCCGAATGCCGCATAATAAGAAAATGGACTCTGTGCCTTACCCGCAATCTTTAACCCCCGGATAAAAAAGGCAATAAAGAGGCAGAGTACTACGGCAACGCCGATTAAACCCAGTTCTTCACCGATGAGGGAGAAGATAAAGTCTGTATTAACCTCAGGCAGAAAGCTCAGTTTCTGCCTGCTCTCACCAAGGCCGACGCCTTTCAGTCCCCCACTGCCAAGGGCAATAAAGGACTGCACAAGCTGAAAGCCGCTACCCTGAGGGTCTTTCCAGGGATTAATAAAGGTAAGAAGCCTCTCCAGCCTGTAGGGCTCCATCAGGAGTTTAATCACCAGAGGCAGCAATGAGCCAAGCGCAATGAGTATAAATTTTATCCTGGCGCCTGCCAGAAAGAGCATGGAAAAGGTGATAAGCCCAAGGGTAAAGGCCCCACCGAAATCAGGCTGCATCATGATTATACCCTGCAAGGCAATCATTACAATTAGTGGTTTCATAAACGCCTTAAAACTGTCCCTGTTATACCCGGTGGAGGAAAGGTACCCGGCAAGGGACAGGACCATTGCGAACTTTGCAAGCTCAGCCGGCTGAAAGGTCGACGGCCAGAGTCTCAGCCACCTTCTTGCCCCGTTGATCTTCACACCAAGCCCCGGAATAAATACACAGAGCAGGAGCAGTAACGAGAGGATCAGGAGTGGATAGGACCACTTTTTTAATGTGCCCGGGCTTATCCGGTAAAAAAACCACATGGAAAACATGGCTATAAGCAAGGTCATGACATGCTTTTTCAGATAGATGAACTGGAAATCAGAGTCCCCGGCAACCACTCCCCCGGATCTTGAGATGGGCAGCAGTGCTGTTGAACTGTATACCATCACCACGCCTGCAAAAGAAAGGAACAGGACAATAAAGAGCAACCACCTGTCGGCTCTTCTGTTTTCTTTACTCTCCATCATCAGCTCTTTATTATTTATCATTATCTTAATAACTCCCAAAACATAACCCTATAAATTCTGCAGCCTCCTTACAGACTCTTTAAAAACCTCTCCCCTGTGTTCAAAATCCTCAAACATATCAAAACTCGCACATCCTGGAGAGAGGAGCACCACATCCCCTGCCCCTGCCATGGAATATGCCTTCCTAACCGCATCGGTCATATCTTCAGCCTCTAAAGTAGCTGTAACCCCATCAAGCTGTCCGAGTATCTTGTCCCTTGCCTCACCAATAACCACAAGCCCCCTCACCCTTCCCTTTATATATTCCCTCAGCGGAGTGAAATCACTCCCCTTGTCCCTGCCGCCAAGGATAAGGATGATGCCATCCTGAAAACCCTCAAGAGACTTTATAACCGAGCCGGGATTGGTTCCTTTTGAATCATTGTAAAACGAGACACCCTCAACCTCCTCCACAAATTCCATCCTGTGCTCAAGTCCCCTGAACTCCGAGAGCACATCCCTGATTGCCTCCAAATTCACACCGCAAAGGAATGCATTAAGTGAGGCAGCAAGTGCATTCTCTATATTATGGATACCCTTTATCCTTACATCCTGAACCCTTATAATCCTGTCCTCTTTCCCGTCAGCGTTAATACAGAGCCGGCCGGCCCTCAGATAAGCACCCCGCGGAATGGGCGGGGTAACCCCGCCCCTACTTGTCAGCGGA
>CAZXDE010000015.1:0-10568 GCA_964639515.1 uncultured Thermodesulfovibrio sp. | reverse complement strand
CAGATAAGCACCCCGCGGAATGGGCGGGGTAACCCCGCCCCTACTTGTCAGCGGATTCTCCTGCCTGGAGAAATAAAAGACCTCAGAGGGCGCATGAGAGCCGAGTTTCCTGACAAGCGGGTCATCCAGGTTCAGTATGAGGCAGTCATCACGGGTCTGGTTTTTGAAAATCTCCGTCTTTGCCTCAATATAGCCCTCCATATCCTTATATCTGTCAAGGTGGTCCGGGGTAATGTTCAGTATGGATGCCAGAGACGGGGCAAAGTCCCGTATGCTTTCAAGCTGGAAAGAAGAGACCTCAGCAACCACATAGTCTACATCCCCTGCCGTGCCGTCCCTGAGGCACCTCAAAACCTCCTCTGTTATTGCAGTACCAAGGTTTCCGCCTGTAATCACCCTGAACCCTTCCCTTGTCAACATCAGGTCAATCATGGTGGTCGTGGTTGATTTGCCGTTGGTGCCCGTAATTGCCACCCAGGGTATGCCGTAGGGCCTTAACACCCTGAAGGCAAGCTCCATCTCCCCTATCACCTCAATCCCGTGTTCCCTGGCCAGGTCAAAAAAGGGCTGATTCAGGGAAACGCCGGGACTTACCACCACCATATCCGTATTCTCAAGAAGGACAGGAGAATGCCCACCCGTCTCAACCCTTATATCACCGGGAAGGTTTTTGAGGGTTTGTGAAAGCACTTCCCTGTCCCTGGTATCCGTTACAGTCACTTCAGCCTTGAGGAAATGTAGCAGCCTTGCGGCAGCAAGACCACTTCGCCCAAGACCGACAACCAGGACCCGGCCGGCTTTAATTGACGATTGACTATTGACGATTGACAACTTAATAACACCCCAACGGACTCACCTCAGTTTCAGAGTCGACAGGCTCAGCAGGGCCAGAATAATCCCCACTATCCAGAATCTTACAACTGTTTTTGGCTCAGGCCATCCCTTTACCTCAAAATGGTGGTGGATCGGAGCCATCTTAAAGACCCTCCTGCCTGTAAGCTTGAACGAGAGTACCTGAAGTATGACGGAGACCGTCTCCACCACAAATATCCCGCCGACCATGGCAAGGACAATCTCGTGTTTGGTTATTACTGCAAGTGTACCGAGGGCGCCACCGAGCCCCAGAGAGCCCACATCCCCCATGAATACATCTGCAGGGTAGGCATTGTACCAGAGAAAACCCAGGGCTGCGCCGAACATTGCACCACAGAAGACCGCAAGCTCCCCTGTGCCCGGCAGATAGAGTACCTGCAGATACTGGGCAAGCCGTGCATGACCGCTGATATAAACAAGTACACCGCTTGCAAGGGCTGCAATGGCAACAAGCCCGATGGCAAGACCGTCTATACCGTCAGTGAGATTAACGGCATTTGATGACCCGACAACAACAAATACGGAAAATGGAATATAAAAGACCCCCAGGTCAATAAGCAATCTCTTGAAGAAAGGCACGCTCAGCTTTGTGCTGTAAGGATCAAGGGGATTATGATACAGGAAAAGACTGATGGCCGAGGCAAGGACTATCTGGAGGGCAAACTTGTAGCATGCCCTCAGGCCCTTGTGATTCCTTCTTACGACCTTGAGATAATCATCCGCCAGACCTATAAGACCAAAGCCGGAGGTAGCGGCAATCAGGACCCAGGTATAGGGATTCTTAAGATCCATCCATAATAAAGCCGTTATGACAATGCCGGCAAGTATCAGAATACCCCCCATGGTCGGGGTACCGGCCTTTGAGATATGTGTCTTTGGTCCGTCCTCTCTTATCTGCTGCGTCAGGCTGAAACTCCTGAGCCTCGCAATCACAAAGGGCGCCAGCATGAATGTCAGCAGGGAAGCGGTAATCGCTGCAAGGACGGTCCTGAATGTAATGTATCTGAATACATTGAACGGAAAATAGTATTCACTGAGGCCGTATAGAAGTTCGTATAACATTAATCTTCCAGAACCCCTTCAAGCCTCATTCCTCTTGATCCTTTTATCAGGACCGTATCCTCCTTACCGACCATAGCCAACAATATTTCCCGCGCCTCCCGCGGGTCTTTGACATGCAAGGCCTTTACACTGCCGTTCCCTGCTGAAAACTCCTCACATGTGTAAGACATCAGATCCCCTACTGCAATAAGCACATCCACATCCAGTGTGGCAAGCCACCTGCCAAGCTTTCTGTGGGCCTGCTCCCCGTAAGAGCCAAGCTCAAGCATATCGCCAAGAACCGCCACAGCACGGCCTTTCCTGAGTCTGACCAGCTCCTTTACAGCCTCCTCCATTGAAGCCGGGTTGGCGTTGTAGAGGTCACTTATAACCAGTGCACCCTTCAGTTCCTTCAGTTCAAGCCTCATCGGCACACCCCTGAACTCTCCGAGGGATGAACTGATGTTATCTACAGGCACATTTAGAAGCCGGCATACAGCCACTGCGGCAAGGGCATTATAAACATTGAATAACCCAGGGACCCTGAGCCTTATATCAGAAGAACCTCCCTCTTTCAGATACACCGTGAAACTTAGCCCCGCCTCTTCATGTACAATATTATCCGCCCGGACATCCGCTTCCTGATTCATGCCAAAGGTAACGATCCTGCACTGCCCGGGTATATCTTTGATGCTAGGGTCATCAATATTAAGAACCGCTGTCTTAACAAAATCAAGTATCTCATACTTTGTATCACGCACTGTCTCAAGGGAACCGAACCCCTCGAGATGTGCAGGTCCTATGTTGGTTATCACCCCGATGTCAGGCCTGGCGATATCCGACAGTTCCCGTATATCACCCGCCCTGCTTGCACCCATTTCAAGGACCGCTATATCGTGGTCATCAAGGTCGGTAAGGCAGAGCGGAAGGCCAATCTGGTTATTAAGATTTCCCCTGCTGCTGAGGACCTTATACCGTCCATCAAGAACTGCGGCTATCATCTCCTTTGTTGTTGTCTTGCCGTTAGTGCCTGTCACACCTATAACAGTCACCTGCCTGTTTAGCCGTCTGTAACGGGCTATCCTCTGAAGGGCCCGCAGGGTATTATTCACATGGATAATACTCCTTCCCCTTGGAACTACAGGTGGATAGCTCACAACAGCCCCAAGCCCCTTTTTCAGTGCCTCGTCAACAAACAGGTGTCCGTCAAACCTATCTCCCTTCAATGCAACAAAGAGCTCTCCATCCTTTATTGTCCTTGAGTCTATGGAAACACCACTAAAGGCATCGGCCCCTCTGAGTATAAGCCTGCCTGAAGTTGCCTCCAGTATCTCTGTCAATGTATATCTACTCATCCTCTAATCTTCCTCAATCCCTGTTATTTATTATTAGTCATTTATCATTTGTCATTTATCAATAGTCAATCCCCTGATCTTTGCGACCTTTGCGCCTTTGCGAGAGACAGCCTTGAGTAGTCAATCCTCAATCGTCAATCCCATAATCGTCTCTCTCAAAACCTCCCGGTCACTGAAGGGATACCTCACCCCTGCTATCTCCTGATACTCCTCATGTCCCTTTCCTGCAATGAGCACAACATCATCAGGACCTGCAATCCGGACAGCCTCCTCAATGGCCCTCTTTCTGTCAGGCTCAACAATATACTCTCCCCTTTCCATACCCCCTATTATGTCATCGACAATGGCAACGGGATTCTCGGTTCTCGGATTGTCTGAAGTAACAATCACCGTGTCACTGAGTTCAGCAGCAATCCTTCCCATCTCCGGCCTCTTTCCCCTGTCCCTGTCACCCCCGCAGCCAAAGACCGTGATAATACGGCCTCTGGTCAGCCTCCTGAGGGTTTTTAACACCTTTTGAAGGGCATCCGGTGTGTGGGCATAATCAATAATGGCAAGAAAACCCTGACCGGCCTTTACCGCCTCCATCCTGCCCTCAACCCCGCGGCACTGCCTCACGCCTTCAATTATCCGGTCCCATCCCGTACCCGAGGCCACGGAGGCCCCGATGGCTGACAGTATGTTATACACGTTCGTTACGCCAAGCAGGGGGGAACCGACATGAAACACTTCCGGGCCATACGTCACAGTGAAATCAAGGCCCTCAAACCCTTCCCTTATCTCAACTGCCCGGAGCTCGGCATCATCACTGTCTATACCGCAGGTTATGATACGAAAGCCCGCCCCCTGACCCTGACTCAGGCATCCCCTGATCTCATTAACAAGCCTCCTGCCATAGGGGTCATCTATATTAACCACTGCAGCGTGCCTGGTAAGTTCTAAAAAAAGCCTCTGCTTGGCCCTGTAATATGCCTTCATATCTCCGTGGAAATCGAGGTGATCCCTTGTAAGATTTGTAAATACAGCGATATCAAAGTCCGTAAAGTCAACCCTTTTCAGCGAGAGTGCATGTGATGAAACCTCAGTTACTGCATGGGTTATGCCTCCATCATACATAGCTGCAAGCATCCTCTGAAAATCCAGCGCTTCCGGAGTGGTAAACCTGCCCGTTAACTCCCGAGGGCCAAGGATGTATCTTATAGTGCCTATCAGACCTGCATTTATACCGTCGGCTGACAGGATATTGTGGAGGATGTAAGATGTGGTGGTCTTGCCGTTGGTCCCGGTAATGCCTGTAACGGAGAGCCTTCCTGAGGGATGACCGTAAAACCTGTCGGCGATACCCGCCATGGCAGTGTATATATCCTGCACCTGCACATATGGTACATCCACTGGCAGGGAAAGTGGGCTCCCGGACACAACGGCCCCTGCTCCCCTCATCAGGGCATCTTTAATGAACTCATTGCCGTCAAAATGCTCACCACTCACAGCAAAAAAGAGGTCCCCCTCTCCGACGTTCCTTGAATCGCAGGAGAGCCCCGCTATAAAACAGTCACCTGTAACGGTAACCGGCATCAATCCCTCTATAAGTTCCCTGAGTCTCATAACCATACAATCAAAAATCCTGACTCTCCCGACCACCCCTGACGGGCTGCCCCACCACGAGTATATTATTGTCTCCTCTATCCTCCATAGGTATAAACTTGTACGTAAGTGCCTTCTCGGCTATTGCACTGAAGACAGGCGCTGCCACCTGTCCTCCATAGTATCCGCCCTCAGGTTTCCATATAACCACTATAAGGGCAAACAACGGATCATCTGCAGGGACAAAACCGACAAAGGAGCTGACAAAATCCCTACGGGAATATCTGCCTGTACGGGGGTCAATCATCCGTGATGTCCCTGTTTTCCCTGCAACCGTATTGCCATAAACAGATGCCTTCAGCGCAGTGCCCCCTTTTTCAGTAACAGTTACAAATGCCTCCCGCAGGCGTTCTACCGTATCTCCTGAAATAATCTTCACCCGCTCGGGCCTGCCTTTCTGCCACAGCACCCTGCCATCGGGGCCGAGGGTCTTTGCAACCACATAGGGTTTTACCAGATAACCGCCATTGGCAATCACGGAGTAAGCCCTCAGCATCTGAAGGGGAGTTACCAATACCTCATACCCGATTGCCATAGCCCCGATAGTCGTTCCGGACCAGCTCTCAGGCCGCTTTACAAGACCTGATACCTCTCCGGTAAGGTCAATCCCCGTCTTGTCTCCAAAACCAAAAACCTTCGCATATTTATAAAACCTTTCAGGACCAAGCTTGAGGGTCATCTTCACAGCACCTACATTTGACGATTTCTGGATTATCTGCCTTAGAGTAAGCACCCCGTGCTTATGGCTATCCCTTATCATTCTCCCCCCCACCTCTATCTCTCCTTCAGAACAATCAACCTCTGTATTCAGCGTTGCTGTTTTTTCTTCAAGGGCAGCGGTAGCCATAACAATCTTGAAGGTTGAACCAGGCTCGTAAAGATCTGTAACGGCCCTGTTCCGCCTGTTGGCTGCCTTGTATGCACCAGGGCGGTTCGGGTCAAAGGTCGGCCTGTTTGCAAGGGCGAGTATCTCTCCGGTATGGGGGTCCATCATTATTGCAGTGGCTGCTTGGGGCTTCCACTTCTTAACCGCGCTATCAAGCTCCGACTCAACAATATATTGTAACCCTTCATCGATAGTGAGCACAATACTGTTGCCTATCGACTCGTAATCAGCACCCCTGTAAAGTATGTTACCGCGGGCATCCCTGGCAAGGTAAATCTTCCCGCCGGCAGCTGTAAGTGAGCTGTCATACCTCTTTTCCACACCCTCCCTGCCGCGATTGTCAACATCAACAAAACCCAGCACATGGGAGGCAAGAAAACCCTTGGGATAAAACCTCTCCATGTCCGGCTTAACCCCTATACCTTTAAGTTTCAGCCTCTGAGCTGCTGCAGCCTGTTCAGGCAGGACCCTCCGCGCAAGCAATACATAACGGTTTCTCTCCTTTAATTTCTTTCTAAGGGTAGATATCCTGATCTTTACAATCTTCCTGAGTCTCCGTGCAACATAATCAGGGGAATCAATCATGGACGGATCACCGTAAATGGAAAGACGGTCGAGACTTACAGCCAGCTCCCTGCCTCTGCGGTCATATATCCCGCCCCTTCTTACAAGGATTTTCTGTCCCTTTGTATGCTGTATTGTCGCAAGCCTCTGGAGCTTGTCATGATCAAGCAGCATGAGCTCGGTAAGCCGGGCAAAAATGATCAGAAATCCGACTGCGATCACCGTAGCTATAATAAGCGGCCGTCTTTTCATCCCCCGACTCCCCTTAATAGCTAACAGGTAAGTTTACAGGCCTGCAAGCTGATAAAGTTAACTATAACCTTCTACTTCCCACTCCCCTCTGTCAGGGGCACCCTTGATAAATTACAGTCATTTATCATTTGTCAATAGTCATTTGTCAATAGTCAATAGTCACTGGTCATTCCCGCAATCCCGGGGATTACCTTTCCCTCAGACCAGCCGTGTATGGTGTAGGGCCACGTTCGCTTTTAACAAAGAAAACCCTTTTTCTGTCAGGATAAACAAGACCCATCTTCTTGCCTGCTATATATTGGATATTCTTCATAGAGGTTATCTGGGCCCTTTCTGCAATCAGCTCCCGCCTCTCCTTTATCAGAGTAGTCTTCTGCTTCTGCAACTGTCCCAGCTCGTACTCAAAGGCAGTAACATTGGAACGAAGCCAGACAATGGAAAAAAGAAGAAAAACGGCAATGACAGCCAATAACGGTTTGACAAGCCAGCCAAGGATACCCCTTCTCTTTCTGTAAATCATAGCTTCTCCGCCCCCCTTAGTTTCGCACTCCTTGAAGAGGGATTCCTCCTCTGTTCATCCCTGACAGGAACGATCGGCTTCTTGTTAAGCCTTATCAGAGACCCTTCCTCCCTCTCGGCAGCAAGGATAAATCTCTTCACAATCCTGTCTTCAAGAGAGTGATAGGTTATTACACAGAGACGTCCACCTTTTTTCAATATTTTCAGGGCATTCGACAGCCCCTCGGACAGTTGGTTCAGTTCATCATTTACAGCAATTCTCAATGCCTGAAAAGTCTTTGTAGCCGGATGAATCCTTCCCCGCTTTCTGTATACCCTCTCAACAATGGCGGCTAACTGCAGACATGTCTCAATCCTCTCCCTCTTCCTCTGCCTCACGATTTCCCTTGCTATCTGCAAGGCCTTCCTCTCCTCACCGTATTCCCTGAGGATTCTCTCTATATCACGTTCGCTCCATCTATTAACAATCTCCCCTGCCGTTACCGACAAACTCCTGTCCATCCTCATATCAAGGGGCTCCCTTGAATGAAAGCTGAACCCCCGGCTGGTATCCTTCATCTGTGTCATGGAAAGCCCAAGGTCCATAATAACTCCGTCTATCCCGTGATACCCCAGGGCCGTTACCTTGTCTGCCATATCGGAAAAACTCCCGTGCACATACCTGACCCTCGGATCATTTATTTTAATCGCTGCCCTCTCAAGGGCCTCATCATCCCTGTCCATGGCAATGACAACCCCCTCCGGGCCCACCCTTTTGAGCAATTCCCCTGTATGTCCGCCGCCACCAAGAGTTGCATCCAGGTATACACCATTGATAACCGGATTCAGCAGGGCCATCAGCTCCTGGGTGAGGACGGGAACATGTACTGTAACTGTATCTGTGACTGTATCCGTCATCAACCCCTCACATCCCAAGGGATGCAAGTTCCTCCTCCATTACCTTTCTGTCGATCTTTGCAGGATTAACAACCTTATCCCATTCCTTCTTGTTCCACAGTTCCATCTTGTCAAATTGCCCGACAACCGCAACCTCACCATTAATATCAGTATCCGTCCTGAGGGATGCAGGTATAAGAATCCTCCCCTGCCTGTCCATCTCGCACTCATGGGCAGAGGCCACAACCCTCCTCATCAGCCACCTCACCGACTCTTTCATCTGGGGCAGAGACCTCACCCGCTCTTCAAACCTCTGCCATTCCTCAAAGGGATAGAGGTAAAGGCATTTGTCAAAGGCCGCAGTAGTAACATAGAGTTTTGGGCTATAATTACTGAGGAGTATCGACCTGTAAGGGGCCGGAATCATTACCCGTCCCTTTGGATCAACACTGTAATAATACTTACCCGAAAATCCCGGCACGTCTCACCACCTTTTACCACATTCTCCCACCCCTTAATAATATTAAAGATTGGGGCGAATGTCAAGTAAAAAATGATGGACGGAAAGGGTATGCAGAATAATGCGGTTTCAGAGATTAACAATCACTACATGGTGAACATCAGAGGATATCCCTGACCTTGCCTTTTAACGGTATCGCATAATAACCCGGGGCCTGTTTATAGGGCTCCGGCAATACAAGAGAATCCTCAGGAAACCCGGGCTCAGCCACTACCTCAAGGGTCCCCTTAAAATACCCCCGGGCTAACACACAGTTCCTGAGTCTGCCATATATGTGGTCACCCTCCATGCTCACAGCATCAATCCGGAGTCTCTCACCCTTAAACGAGCCGGCCGCCTTCATATGATTAAAAAGCTTCATTGGTATGTACAGTCCACCTTTACGTATATCTTTCAGGGCCATGTTTTTGACCTCAAAATACAGATTACCCTCCCCTCTATCCATAACTCCTGTCATATCCAGGCTCCCCTTTCCCCTGATTGCCGAGTCAGCCATCAGGGCCAGGCCCTCAAGCCTTACTGAGCGAACATCAATCGCTGCCCAGATGCCGTCCCTTTTCAGTAATGCCTCACCGGAAATTGTACCACCTGAGAGGTGACCTGTAAACGATACCCTTACCCCGAAGAGGAAAAGGCTTAAGGGATCAATCCTTCCTGAAACCCCGTCTATGCTCAGGAGTTGTCTCCTGCTGTGCCTTATCCTGACTTCCTCTATCCTGAAACCAAAGAACGGGGTCTTTTTAAACCCATACAGTTCCGTCCTTATCCTGCCCACCTGGAGCAAGCCCTCAATCCTCTTGGCCACCCATTTGTCAGGAATCCCGGCATACCAGATACCTGTTATAATCAAAGACAGAAGAAACAGTACGATAATCAATTTTTTCAGCATAATCTTCTATCTCCTTGAATCAATTAGTCGGAATCGGCACCACGAAATCAGGAACAAAGACCTGCGTTTAACCTCGGTGCCGCTGATTGGATTGTCAGTTTGATGAAAATATTGTATAATTTTAACTAAACTTTTATCACAATAACAGAGATGAACAGACAACAACCTTATTAATCCGCAGATTTCGCAGATGATCCGGATTATAAAAAAACATGATTAGAAAGGAGACAAAAACATGTTATGGAACAAAATATTACCGGTTATGGTCCTGATGTTGGCCCTCTTCCTTCCCGGCAAAGTCACGGCCCAGGAGGAACCCCTGCAGGTTGCTGAGGCCGTCATCGCCACCTCAATAGAAAACCTCGTACCCCAGGGGGTATCGGATACATTTCCGAGCACTGTAGAAAAACTCTATGCCTTCACCAGGATTACCGGCGCCACAAAAGATACCATCATCTGGCATCTATGGTTTTACGGAGACAAGCTGATGGCGGAAGTCAGACTCCCGGTCAAGTCCGTAAACTGGAGGACCTACAGCAGCAAACGTATCTTCCCCGGATGGACAGGCGAGTGGAGGGTTGACATCACTAATGAAGACGGCTTGCTGCTCAAGACACTCTATTTTACGGTAGAATAAGCGAGGGGTAGAGGGCAGCGATTTTTCAAAGGCTGGACAGACTCTCGGTTTCAGGGCCTAATGACAACGCTCACCTGCCGCTCTGGAGCGCCTGTCTGCCGACAGGCAGGCCGGCGGAACAGCGGTCAGGTACAGCACCTTGTTCGGCGCAGCGGTATTCTTACGCGGTATTCTTAAACAGAAAGTTTGATTTTCAGAGCATCCTTCAACAATTGAAAATGGTTGTCGAGCGAATAGATTTCACAGTGATTTTGCTTTGCATTTTGGGCAATTATCAAATCAGGTATTCCGATTCCATTGATTCCATTGATTCCATTTTTGAGGCATTTATACTGATACTCGATAATTTTCTCCCAATTAATAATGAGCTCTAATTTTTTGATATTATTGAGCAATTTAATAACATTTCCATGATTCCGTATTTTCAAGAACGGGATTAATTCCGCAAGTATCAGATCATTTGTCACTACAATGTTTTCATCTATTAAGTAATCGAGTTTTTCATAATTATT
>CAZXDE010000014.1:12597-20187 GCA_964639515.1 uncultured Thermodesulfovibrio sp. | reverse complement strand
TTCTCACTATCAGGGCCAGAATGATAAGGAATGCCGGTCCGGCTGCAAAGGCAGATGCAAGGAAACGGGCTGCCATAATAGCAGAAAGCCAGAAGGGCCTTCCTGGGAGTCCGGCATAGAGAAAGGCTGTAACGGTATGGATACTGATGGCCCAGGGGATTGATAAATATATCAGGGGCTTTAGCCACGTCGGCGGAGGAACCTCTTTGCGATCAGCCTCCAGAGTAGTCCAGCCGATTATGATATTGAGAAGCAGATAACCGTTCAGCACGATAGCATCCCAGAACATTACCGAGTTGGGTGACGGATGGAGCACCAGGTTCATCACCCTCATCGGCTGTCCCATGTCAACCATGATGAAAGTCATGCACATCACCACGGAAGCAACAGCAAGAAACTCCCCGAGGATAAGGATCTTGCCGAATTTTTTAAAGTCATGCAGGTAATAGGGGATAACCAGCATCACCGCTGATGCCGCAACACCCACAAGAAATGTGAACTGACCTATATAAAGACCCCACGAAACATCCCTGCTCATACCCGTCATGCCCAGACCATAAGCAAATTGGCGGAGGTAGAAAATAAAACCCACTCCGATAACGGCAAGTAGAAAGAATATCCATCCCCAGTATCGTCGACTTCCAGTTAATGCCTTCTCAAGCATCTTCATCACCTCCTATTATGAAAAACACACTGGGTCGTGTTCCGAGTTCAGCCTTACGACGTATGGTATAGTGCGTATTCAGTATTTTTCTTACCTCTGAACCAGGGTCTGCGAGGTCACCGAAAATCAATCCCCCGTTGGATACCTCCACACACTTGGGCCCGAGACCTTTCGCCAACCTCTCCACACAGAAATTACACTTCTCCACAACTCCCTTGGTCCTTGTAGGGTAGTCCGGGTTCAGATGCTTGATAAAAGGACGCGGATCCCGCCAATTAAAACTCCTTGAACCGAAGGGACAGGCTGCCATACAGAACCTGCACCCGATACAGCGATGGTAGTCCTGCGCGACTATGCCGTCCTTCCTCTTGAAAGTAGCCTGTGTGGGACAAACCCTTACACAAGGCGGATTGTCACAATGGTTGCAAAACAACACGGCCTTCTTTTCCTGGACCCCCTCCGGAAGGTATTCGTTCTTCTGAAAGGGAAAGGTGTGGTCAAAAGTCTCCGTCCATATCCATTTAACCTCATCCTTTGTATTGCCGAAGTCCGGAACATTGTGAATGTAATGACAAGCATCTATCACTCTCTTGTAATCTTCTTCTGTTTTAAACTTCCTCAAATCCACGACCATTCCCCATCTCTTTGCAGTAAGAGCCTTCGGAGAGGACATGTATTCTACAGCTTCAGCTCTATTTTTCCAGAGCAAATCAGTAGCCGAAAAGCCGATCCCAAGGCTGGAAATCCCAGCTATCTTCAAGAAATCTCTCCTACTAATGCTCATTGTTGGCCTCCTTTGGAGCGAAATGACAATCCCAGCAGTACGGTTTGACCGACGCATAACTATGGCATTCATCGCAGAATTTTTTCTTGTTGGAATGACATCTCAGGCATTGGTTCTGGAAGCTGATCTCGGTAATCCTTCCGTCAGACCCCTTATAGAGCCTTTCGCCGTGGCGAAGTGCAGCATCTCTCCAGCTAATCAGTAACTGCATGTGATGTGCCCTCATAAACTTCTTTGATTCCACGCACTGTTTCACCTTCATCTGCTGAATGACCGGCGTATCGAGCTTTGGATCCGGTTTAGCAACAGCCTTACCCATATTACTGTAAAAAGGAAACGTTGCAAAGGCCACAAATATTATCAATCCTATAAGGATTTTCCCAGCGTCATACATCCTCTTCCTCCTTTCCCGGCAGGGGTTCAAGGCGCAGATCAGTCTCTCTCTCCTTCTCGCCCTTCATAACCAGGGCGTTACCAAGCAACTCATGAATACCGGAGACTCCTACATCCGGAACCCAGTACTGCATCAGGGCGGACAACGTTGCCCTGTCTATTGCACAGATATTGGCTAACATGTTCACCCCGTTTTTATCCCGCACGTGCTTAACGGCATTCGCCCTCGGCAAGCCTCCCCGCATCCTCAATTCCATGTTTTCACCTGCATTCAGGCCGGTACCGCTTCCGCAGCAAAATGTCTTCTCCCTGATGGTATCCTCGTGCATCTCATGAAAATTGTTACATGATTTTTTGATGATATAGCGAGGTTCTTCCAGTATTCCCATACCCCGGGATGTATTACAGGAGTCATGATAAGTTACACTCAGATGGTCATTCCGGCTTGGGTCAAGTTTCAGCTTGCCGTGCTTGATCAGGTCGGCCGTAAATTCAGCTATGTGAACCATCTTCGTGGTCTTTGCATTCTCAAACTTCGTACCCGTTATGGGTGAAACCGGTTCTTCAAGGAAATCGGCCGGGCCGTTCCATGTATCCATATACTGATGCACAACCCTCCACATGTGACCGCATTCTCCTCCGAGTATCCACTTTACTCCCAGTCTCTTGGCCTCGGCATATATCTTGTAATTCAGCCTTTTTGCCATCTCCATTGAGGTAAAGAAGCCGAAGTTTCCTCCCTCGGAAGCATAGGTGCTCCAGGTATAGTCAAGCCCGAGTTCATGAAAGAGCATGAGATAGCCCATGCAGGTATATGTTCCGGGGTCGCCGAAGAGGTCTCCGGAAGGTGTGACAAAAAGGATCTCCGCTCCTTTGCGGTTAAAGGTAGGCTCGACCTTGATGCCTGTTATCTCCTCTATATCATCGACCATAAACTCGATATTGCTTGTTATGGTATGGGGCTCAAGACCAAGGTGGTTACCCTTCCTGTAACAGTTTGCCACCGGTCCGGCAATCCAGTCCGTATTGCAGCCCAACAGGTTAAAGAGTTCCCTCGCCATCATGGTGATCTCGGCAGTATCAATCCCATATGGACAGAAGACCGAGCACCTCCGGCATTCAGTGCACTGGTAGAAATAGTACCACCACTCCTTAAATACATCAAGGGTAAGCTCCCGTGCCCCGGCAAGGCTTCCAAAGAGTTTTCCTCCGGTTGTGAAATACTTTCTATACACCGACCTCAGCAGCTCAGCCCTGAGGACAGGCATATTCTTGGGGTCTCCGGAGCCGATAAAGAAATGACACTTGTCGGCACATGCCCCACACCTTACACAAATATCCATAAAGAGATGAAATGCACGGTTCTTTTTAAGCCTCTCCCCGATACCCTTCAGGACTATATCCTCCCAGTCTGCAGGGAGTTTCCAGTCGTCATCCAGCGGGGACCATTCCCTCGGATTGGGAAACCCGATTTCCTCAAGATATTTCGGCCTTGTACCATAACAAAAGGTACCGGGTTTGAATTCAACAGGTACCTCCATCCAGGGCTTTTCAGGAGGATTATAGTCTATCTTTACGAGTTCTTCCGGTTTTGGTGGTTTTGTTGGTTTAGTTGGTTTCGCCATTATCTCACTCCTTTTCTACTGGAATTCCAGCATCTTTCATTTTCTCCCTGAACTCATCCTCATATTCCTCGTATGTATGGACCTTCACCGGATAGTTCCATGGATTAACATGTCTCTTCATACGGCTGTTATTGGCCAGGTTTCTTGTAGGACTGAGGAAGACCCCTCCCATATGCATCAGTTTGCTGAAGGGGAAGTAAGCAAAAAGGGAACTGATCAGGAACAGGTGAATATAGAAAATAACTCCAATCCCTGCCGGGATCCCGGGATTCAGAGTGGCCAGACCCAGGGTCAGTTCCTTCACATGTATAATATCAACCCTGAAAAAATACCGCATCAGTATACCTGTAGTTGCAATACCCATAATAAGAAACAACGGCAGATAGTCGGCGGGAAGGGAGATATAACGGACCGGCGGAATAAAGACCCTTCTGAGAAAAAGATATGTAACAGCCAGTAACAGAATCACGCCGGTAAGCAAGAGATGGGGAGAGCCTATCTGCAGAAAACCATCGAGACCGTCAATCATATTTACAAGGAATGGGACAGGTTGTGTAAAGAATCTCAGATGCCTGATGATAACAATAAACATTGACCAGTGAAATGCCAGTGCTCCCAGCCAGAGCCACTTATTCGAACCATATGTCAGCCTTGGCCCGTCGTCCCTCAGTTCAGGCTTCAGGTTTCTGAAAAGTGAACGAAACAGCAGCACTTCCAGCGCCATTCTCCCGATAACACCCCATGTGCCCGCGGGACTTTCAAGTTTGCTGTACTTGATCCAGGGGAGAGACTTCTCCTGACCACAGGTTGTGGGGATATGGAAGGGCACCGGTGAACGGCTCCACTTTAAGACACGCAAGATTACTCCCAGGATAAATGTCGCAACTGCTGCATAGGGTATAACGGTTCCGAACAGAACATACAAACCTGCCCCCTTTACTCCTGCCAGGGCAATTAAAACGAGCACTATAACAACGAAAAAGGAAAGCAATGCGCCCATTTAGCAACCTCCTTTCACTATATGATGTAAACTTTAAAAGCCCTTAATATTCTATGTTATTAGTCTTGAATTTCTTTTACCAGGTTTGCTCTCTGTAATAACCTGAAGGTCATGTTTTTAACCTCATTGGCCTTCAGGTCGTAAACCTGCTCCCTGCATTTCATGTACACATCAAAGGAACTACGGACAAGTTCGTCTATCCCGGACTCGATCCCCAACAGCTCATCATACATCTGGTGCTCGCGAATCTCTTTTTGCAGTGATTCTCTAATCACTATCTTCAAAAGAAAGATAAAGCCGATTGCCTCTGAGGGAGTAAAATCCTGGATTGCCCTGACTCTGATAATGTTATCAAGAAAGGGTGAGACCCTGTCGGAATCGGCTTCCTCAAGAAGTCCATCAAAAAGTCCTTCTATTCCCTCGGAAATTGTATGTCCTACAGGATTTGCAAACTGATTTTTCTGTTTTTTCAAAAAACTTGAAGTATCAGAGGGATAGGTACCCACTATCAGGTCAAACCACTTTCTCAGGATGGCTGCTCTCTTCTCTATAAGAAGACTTTTCAATTCCATAAACTTATATAGACCGCCCCTTTGGATATCAGATCAAAATCATTACGGTTTTCTTAAACTCCATACACAAGAGAGACAAAATGTGCAAGTCCACTGTAATCTACTGCTGCCTCTCTCACCTTTTGGCATTTCCCGGCCACTTCAACCCTCAGGAGCTATCTATATCAACCTTCGAGTATATAGAAGTCAAGGATGGTACCCCGGCAGACTCTACAGGGGTCACCCATCCTTAATTTAGACCGGGAATTATACACAGCCGGTTGGTTTCGGCAATCCGGCATATCGACAGGCCTGCTTTGCCGGACCATCCGGGAATAACTGATAAAGATATTTTGTGTTCCCTTTTTCCGGGCCCATGTTCTTCTTGATCTCTTTTACGAGAATCTTGATCATGGGAGCAATCTGGTATTTCTGATAATAATCCCTCAGGAAGTTGATTATCTCCCAGTGCTCATCAGTCAGCTCCTGGCTATCCTGCTCAGACATAACCTTGGCAAGTTCCGGAACCCAGTCCTCAAGATTCTGCAGATAGCCCTCTTCGTCCACTTCAATCTGTTTGCCCTCAAACTCAATAGTCGGCATCTTTAAACCTCCTTATACTGTATTTTCTGGGAAAAATCCCGTCTGTTAACTTCAATTTTTTCATGCGCATAAAGGCATAAGGTTATAAACATTAATACACAAGCACCAAGATGGTCAAATTAAAAAAATTTATTAGCTAATCATAAATGCTTATTGCTGTAAAAATACTGTTCTTGCAACTTCCAGCTATCCCCTTAAAGCACCCTCTCTGAGTTTTATAAAAATAAGCTTTCCGGCAGGCACCTTGTCATCAGCCCGCCCTTTCTTTGGTAAAACCCTGTGCATCCTCCGGTTATAATTCAGTATATTCTGACTGTAATCCTCATCCGGAACCAGTCCCCATGCCAGTGACCAGTCCTCCTTGCAGGCATATGTGAGGGCATCAACAAATGCCTCTCCGAGGTTACGTCCGGTAGGGTCATAGGCATAGACAGCCCCACATGGACAGATTCCTCCCTGGAAGAATCCGAGATCCGTTGTAACATCGTAAGGTTTTTCAAAGAACTCATGACAGAAAGGGCACCTCGGTTCGGTCAGAACTCTCTTATCTTCTCTCTCTTTCATTTTCATATGAATTGTTGATTATATAAACTCCTTTTTAAAGAAGTCAACCGGCCCCTGTAAGTTCCTCTGCGAGCTCCCTTATTGTACGCTCTATCAGCTCGCCGTCACAATAGACCTTAATTTTCGAGTTATCATGAACGAGTTCCCCAACAACTTCAGGAACCTCCACCTGCATTGTCCTTTTAAGGCACTGTAATGTCAAAAGGGCCCGACCCCTGACTTTTGGGTCTTTATCAACCAGTGCCTTATTGAGCAACCCTGCTGCAGAATTTAATGGGACGGGATTTCTCTCACTAATTCGACAGATGGCATAGAGAACACCTTCCCTGAATATCTCCTCATCAAACAGCCCGATGATTATAGGAATAAGGTCGTCGTAGCTGTCGGGACAATGCCTTACTATCTCACCAAGCATCTCTATAGCAGACCACCCGATCCCGCCCGACTCCTCTGTGATGGACCACAGGAGTCTTTGAACAATAATCCTGCCAGCACTTGCGGATTTATCAGTGACCTCTCTGACAAGGGAACCGATCACCTCAATAGTACGCCAGGTCAGTATTGATTCCTTGTCATAGGAAAGGCTGATCAGTACGCTTATGGCCCGGGGGTACTCTTCAGCCAGGGCGGAAAGTCCCCTTACGTCACCCTTTAAGAGCAGATCCCTGACCCTTTTCTTAAGTTCCCTGTAGGACATATATCCGGACCTATGCAGAAGAAAGCCGCCTGCGGCTTTGTGCATGGTTCTGAGCCGCCCTCAGCATACCCTCAACCCATTCAGGGCTGCCCAGGGCATGCAGGTGTGTATATGTTGCAAGGACATTCCTGTAAACAATCCCGTCTGATTTACCATCAATACCCTTACCCCTGTTCATGGCAAAAACCATTTTAAGGTTCCCGGCATAATCCATAACCCTTGAATAGTGAAACTCATGTCCTTTTAAGGAAGTGCCCTTCTGAAAATAGGGATTGTCCTCCTTCACCTCAACCATTGTATATCCATGAGCCACGGGTGAAGTCTCCATTCTGAAACTGATCGGCAGTATTGCAGTCATTGGGTAACTCTTTCCCCGAAACTCTATCTCCCTGCCAAGATACATAAGCCCGCCACACTCGGCGTAAACCGGCAGGCCCTTCTCTACCGCCTGACTGAGCGAGGTCATGAATCTTTTATTTTCTGAAAGTGTTATGGCATTCGTCTCAGGGAACCCGCCGCCGATATACAGGGCATCAATATCCGGAAGAGCCTCCTCCGTGATGGCACTTATCCCGACCAGTTCTGCACCGGCACTCCTGAGGGCCTCAAAGTTATCGGGGTAATAAAACTGAAATGCCATGTCCTGGATGATGCCGATCCTTAAACTACGGGTTGCGGGTTGGGAACTACGGGTTGCGGGTTGCGGGTT
>CAZXDE010000014.1:8768-12497 GCA_964639515.1 uncultured Thermodesulfovibrio sp. | reverse complement strand
CCCATTATCCCGATAGACTTCAGAACCTCAGGGTGCTCATGGTGGGGCGTAAGGCCCATATGTCTCTCAGGAATACGCTCATCCTTCAGCCTTTGAATTGCTCCCAGGACCTTAACGGGTGTGTACTTCTCTATGGCTCCCCTTATTACAGTCTCATGCCTCCTGCCCGATATATTGTTGAGGATAATGCCCTTTAAATCAACCTCCGGGTCAAAGGCAATAACCCCCTGAATAATGGCTGCAAGAGTCCTTGTAACCTTTGTGCAGTCAACTATGAGAATAACCGGGGACTTCAGGAGTTTGGCAAGTTCCGCAGTGCTGTAGGTGCCCTCCACATCCATTCCATCGTAAATTCCCCTGTTACCCTCTATCAGTGCACAGTCGGCACCATGGGAATGCAAAAGAAAGGATTGCAGGATATTTCTATCCGGGAATAAATAGGGATCAAGATTGTAGCAGTTTGTATCTGCTGCAGATGCAAGCCATCCGGCATCAATATAGTCAGGACCCTTTTTAAAGGCGCTTATCTTAAGCCCTTTATCCTTAAAGACTTTAATAAGACCAAGGGAAAGGGTGGTTTTACCAGAACCCCCTCTAAGCCCTGCTATAACCACCCTTGCAACAGTGCTTGACATAAACTTGTCATTGATCACTATATTGCCGGTGTATTAAATACAGCAACCGACCAATAATTATAATTCCTGCAAATCATGCAGGAATTACTCCTTTGGCGGAATCTCTACAAAGCTCCCACCAAAGTAGGTAAAGATCAGCTCTCCGGCATCCATCAATTCCCTCAGAGCAGCCTTAACCTCACTTTTCTCAAGACCCTGATCAGCGGCAACTTTCTTGAGAATATCACTCTGTTTTAACTTCTTCTTACCCGTGGACTTCTCTACCAGCTGATAGATTATCTTCTTGAGTTCTTCTTTTTCCATATTAACACCTCATTTCTAAAAATATTTAAATTATCAGGACACAGGCTTTTATGGCTTACACAGATATCTATCTATTTATGGACTCGGGAGGGAGCAAGAATAAGAGAAATATCTTCTCCTCTCATCCTTAGCTCCCCGCCTCAGCCTTTAATAACTTTTAGCAATTAATCAAGTTAATCCGTGTTAATCTGTAACCTGAAACGGGTTACCACTTAAAGGTAGCAGCCATCCTCCATGTTTCACGTGCAAATGTAAAGTCATCAACATGCTGCAGCGTGAACTCAAGGCCTGTTATCTTAAAGAACTTCTCCCATCCAATCCTCTCAACCCATTCTCCGAGTCTCTCATGTTTCCTTGCACCAGCTATATAGGTCTCCAGTATCATCCTGACGGCCGCTACTGTCTCAGTCCACCTTGGAGGGGTGTTCGGGAGCCAGGGAATAGCCAGCTTTGAAAACTTCGGATTACTCCTCAGGTTTGAGACCTTACCACCGATAACAATGGCTATACCGTCGTTCTTCGGGTCGGCAATCGGCATGGCAGGACAGACGGAATAGCAGTTACCACAATACATGCACTTCTCCAGCTTTATCTTCACACTCTTTTTCTGCGGATCCGGACTGATTGCACTTGTCGGACATGAAGCAATAGTGGAAGGGATCTCACACATGTTCTTTATCTTGTCATGCTCAATCCTCGGTGGGGTCTTATGCACACCAACGAGGGCTATATCCGAGCAATGAACAGCACCACACATGTTAACACAACAGGCCACTGCAAGTCTGACCTTGTTGGGCAGATCCGTCGTGGTAAAGTACTCACTCAGATCATCCATCAGGGCCTTTACGAGTCCGGATGCGTCTGTTGCCGCCGAGTGACAGTGCACCCAACCCTGTGTGTGAACAATGTTACTTATCCTGGGCCCGATACCACCTATCATATAGCCCATGTCGGTAAGCTGCTTCATCAGGGGGGCTACCTTGGATTCGGCATCCACCATAAACTCCACATTGTTTCTTGTGGTGAAACGGATATACCCATCACAATGTGTATCTGCAATGTCACACATTTCCTTTATTGTATCAGTGGAAAGCAATCTTGGAGATGCAACCCTGACCGTCCATAGCTTGTCTCCGCTTTCAGCAACATGAACCATATGCCCGGGGCTTAACTGTTCATGATATTTCCACTGCCCGTAATTCTTCTTTATCACAGGGGGTAAAAACTGCTCATAATGCGGTGGCCCAATGTCTGTTTGTCTCTGTGGTAATTCTGACATAACAACCTCCTTGATTATAGTTTATTATTTTTCCGTT
The DNA here is from genome assembly GCA_964639515.1 of uncultured Thermodesulfovibrio sp. Lineage (GTDB taxonomy): Bacteria > Nitrospirota > Thermodesulfovibrionia > Thermodesulfovibrionales > JdFR-85 > BMS3Bbin07. Next base: position 10,243 of record CAZXDE010000014.1, on the reverse strand, counting down.
AAATCTAATTTCTTCTATACTTCAGCTTTACTTCTCTATGTCCTCTTCAGCCCAGAAGAAGAACGGATCCCTTCTTGGCTCCTTGACCATTGCAGGCTGTGGCTTAAGCCCGAGTTCTTTCAGGAAGGTCGTGAAGCTCAGTCTCTCAATCAGCTCTCCAATTCTTTCACGGTTCTTGCCGTACTCATCCCACCATTCCCATATCTTGTCAACAAGCTCAAAAAGTTCCGTATATGGCGGCTCCATCTTCATGAACGGCACAACAACCCATGACATAAGCGCTCCTGTAACAATTGGGGCCTTGCTGCCAAGGAGAATCGTTGCACCCTTTTCAGTGCCGGGCCTTAATGCCTTTGTCATCTTTGCTATACAGTGCATGCACCTGCTGCAGTCATCATTGTTTATCTTCAGCTCACTGCCGTCCAAGCTTATGCACTCTGTGGGACACATGTCGATAATCTCTTTCTGAATGTCCATACCGCCCTGGGCGTAGTTCTTTACCTCACCCTGATCTATCCGTATATCTCCCTTCCATGTTCCGATAATGGACATGTCGGCACGGGCAATGGATGCGATACAGTCTACAGCGCAACCTGCAACCTTGAACTTGAATTTGTACGGGAAGGCAGGCCTGTGCATCTCGTCCTGGTAATGCTGGGTAATCTCGTTGGTTATGGACATTGAATCGATGTTCGCCCATTCACACCTGGCAGCTCCAAGGCAGCAGCTTGGTGTTCTCACAGCGGAACCGGACCCTCCAAGGTCCCAGCCCCTTGATGAAAGCTCTGCAAATATGGGTTCAAGGTTTTCAGTCTTGGTACCAAGCAGAACACAGTCACCTGTAGAGCCATGCATGTTCGTAAGACCGCTTCCGTACTTGTCCCAGATCTCGCATATCTCCCTGAGGGCCTTTGTTGTGTAAAAGAATCCGGAAGGCTGGTTTACCCTGACCGTATGAAAGTGCGCTACTCCAGGGAACTGATCAGGTATATCGGAATACCTTCCTATAACCCCTGCTCCATATCCCCTGACTCCAACAATACCTCCATGTTTCCAGTGAGTTACCTTCTCCTTGTAGGAGAGTTCAAGAAGTCCAAGCAGATCCTGGGCATAGTCTGAGTGTTCAGCAGCCCTTTTAATCTCTTTGACAAAGCTCGGAAAGGGGCCTTTCTCAAGTTCATCAAGTAAAGGTGTCTGATGCTTCATGCTCATAATTTCCTCCTCCATTTAAGATTTTCTTTAAAAGATATTACAAACGACATTAGTTTTAAAGAATTTAAAGAGAAAAGACTTACATCAAGACTTTTATAAAAGGCACTAAACCATAAAACAGTTTGAATGAATTGGTCAAATTAAAAAAATTTATTTGTAAATCATGAAATCTTATCAATGGCGAATGGCGCCCCCTAGAGGATTCGAACCTCTGACACCAGGATTAGGAATCCTGTGCTCTATCCTACTGAGCTAAGGGGGCA
>CAZXDE010000014.1:0-8668 GCA_964639515.1 uncultured Thermodesulfovibrio sp. | reverse complement strand
CCTCTGACACCAGGATTAGGAATCCTGTGCTCTATCCTACTGAGCTAAGGGGGCAAATTATATCCTATATCAACTTGTCAAATATCTTCCTGACTGCATCTTCAGGCGTCTCAGCCCTTATTACACCGTCAATATCCCATGTCTCTATCCCCACAACCGGTTTTTTCAGCTGCAGGGAAAAGGCAATCTCCGAGAGGGTCCCATATTGACCACCGATAGCAACAAGGGCATCGGCAGTGCGTGCAATGATAACATTTCTGCCGATTCCCAGTCCAGTAGCCACAGGAACGTCAATAAAGGGATTGGCGTGTCCCTTATCATCCTGGGGAAGTACACCGAGGGTGAGGCCACCGGCATCCTTTGCCCCTTTGGCCGAAGCCTCCATAATTCCACCAAGCCCGCCACATAACAGGACAGCCCCACGCTCTGCTATCAACCTTCCCACATCCTCTGCAATCAAGAGGAGTTCTTTCCTGACCCTCCTGCCGCCTATCACGGCAATCACTCTCTTCATTGAGAGATTCTATCATTATTATCCCCCCAAATTAAAGCAGCCGAGATAGTTCAGCTATTTTCAGACAGGATAAACAGGATACTTTTGAAATCCTGACTACCGGAAAAAAGGCATCGTGAAGCTTAAAAACTTCTTTCAGCCTCTCGATTACTTTTTTAAAGACGCAGAGCGCATGGCGCAAAGCGTTAAAGACAAAGCGTAAAAATCCCCTGCCCTCTACGCCTTAGTCCTTAACGCCCTGTGTCTTAAGTCTTTGTCTGCTATGCGCTCTGCTCTATGCGTCTTATCTTTGAACGCTATGCCCTCTCTTCTCCCCAAATTTGGGTATAATACTTGATAAAACTCACGGATTGTTATATGTTGTTAAAGAGGAGGCGATGATGCAGATTGAAGAGATCACAATGGAGGAGTTTAAAAAGGGTCTGAAGAAGACAAAGACCCTGATAATCCCCTTTGGGACTGTTGAAGAGCATGGCAGGCACCTTCCGCTCAGCACAGACACCATCATAGCAGTTGAAGTACTCAGGCTGGTGGAGGAGAAGAGAAAGGTCTTTATTGCGCCGCCACTACATTATGGTGTCTGCACCACAACAAGACTCCATCCCGGTACTATCTCCATCACTCCGGAGACACTGAGGAGGATAACCCTCGATATGGTCAGGGATTCATTTCAGAAGGGCATTAAAAATTTCATACTTATATCAGGCCATGGCGGCGGACTCCATATGAATGCCCTCAAGGAGGTCGCCGAGATACTGGTTGAAGAGATCAGGGGGGTCAGGATTGCCGTTGTCTCCCCGTACGAATTATTATGGAAAGAGCTTTCCGGGATAGCAGAGACCGAAAACGATTCTCACGCAGGAGAGATAGAGACCTCCGTGATGCTCGCTCTCAGGCCTGAACTCGTAAAGGGTACTTCTAAAGAGGAATACCCCTCGTTTCCCAAGCCCATAGTGGTAAAAGACAAGCTCAAATACTGGCCCGGCGGTGTATGGGGGAATCCCGGAAAGGCCTCACGTGAAAAAGGAGAGCAGGTTATAGCGCTGATTCTTAAAAAAATAACAGACATAATAGATATGATAGAGAAATGAAAGGAGCAACCACCCTCTTTCTCATCCGTCACGGCCATACAGTAGGCGGTGAAGAAAAGAGATACAAGGGACATATAGACGTCGAGCTGTCGGAGACAGGGGAGCGGGTTATACAGAGACTCACGGAAAACCTGCAGAGGCTTGATCATACCCTGAACGCCGTCTACTGCTCCGACCTCAAGCGGGCCATAAAGAGTGCCGCAATACTCTCTGCCCCCCTGGGGCTGAAACCGGTTGTAATCCCCGGGTTAAGGGAGAGGAGTTTCGGCAGGTGGGAGGGGATGAGCTTTGAGGAAATTTCAGTTAAGTATCCCGGTGAATTCGGGAAATGGAAGGCAGACCCCTTAAGGTACAGTCCCCCTGACGGGGAGAGCACCCTTGAGGTAAAGAAACGCACCCTGAGCGCAGTCAACGGCCTGTTGAAAAGACATCAGGAGGAAACGTTTTGCATTGTGGCACATGGTGGTGTAAACAGGATTATTCTTTGTCATTTTATGGGATTACCGCTTGAAAACATCTTCAGGATAGATCAGGATTACGGATGCCTGAACATTATTGAAATATATGAAGACGGTTTTCCGGTCATCAAACTCTTGAACGGAGCCGCAGAATGCCTGCCCCAAAGAGCCGGGAGTTGACGTGATTGAGAAAGACGCACTTGAGCGATATTTGATAGAGACCTTTGAAGGCACAAGGCTTGTCAGGTTCGAACGTCTCGGCTCAGGCGTACATGGCACCGGATTTTTCCTCACCTTTGATACTCCCGGAGGACAGAAGGAATACGTCATCAAAAGCCTTGAAACAGAGGGCCTTGGTCACGATTATCCATCTGACAGGGCAGCGGTCTTTCTCCTTGCATTTAACGAATATGGAACCCTTCCCGAACATATAAAACCCGTTGATGTGCTCTCACTTCAGGCGGACGGCTCTGTAAAGTCGATAAGCGGAGGCCGGGAGTACTTTCTCCTGATGGAGAAGGCCGAAGGGGTTAGTTACTTTCATGACCTCCAGGAGATGAGACAAAAGGAAGCACTCGACAGGGAAAACAGGGAAAAAATCCTGGCACTGACCGGTTATCTAAAAGATATCCATTCAGTCAAAAAAGAGTCCAGGACCCTCTACTGGAGGAAGCTGCGGGACACTGTAGGCCACGGTGAATGTCTCATGGGTGTCTTTGACTCTTACCCCGACGGGGTTATAAGCTATCAGGATATGGCGGAGATAGAAAAACTCTGCGTGGACTGGCGGGCAAAACTAAAACCTCTTCACAGAAGGCTCTGTCAGGTACATGGCGACTTTCATCCCGGCAACATTTGGTTCAACAACAGCAAATTTGTGCTTCTGGACCGAAGCCGCGGGCCCTGGGGAGAGGCAGCAGACGACGTGACTGCCCTGACAATAAACTATATCTTCTATTCAATCATGTACTTCAACCATGTAAAGGACGTCTTCCTTGAGGCACTGACCCTCTTTTACAACAACTATATAGAGGCTGCGGAAGATGAAACCATACTGTCGGTTGTAGCTCCCTTTTATGCATTCAGGGGCGCTGTGGTAGCACACCCTGTATTCTATCCCCAACTGACCCTTGAGCAGCGCATGACCATATTCAGGTTTGTTAAAAATATACTCACATCCAATAAATTTGAACCGGACAGGGTAAATGACTACCTCGCCTGATGTGTTAAAATCCGTTCAAGCTAAAAAATGCCTTTAGATATAAGGTCAATAAATACCCTCAGGAGGAAGAGAAGATGAGAAAGGCAAGGATTGAAAGAAAGACAAACGAAACCGATGTCAGCGTTGAGATAAAGATCGACGGAAAGGGAGAACATGAGATCAACACATCCATCCCCTTTGTCGACCATATGCTCTCACTCATGGCCCATCACGGCCTTTTTGACCTTAACTTAAAGGCAACCGGAGACATAGAGGTGGACTACCACCACCTGATGGAGGATATCGGTATCACAATCGGCAGCGCCATAAACAAGGCACTCGGAGAAAAAGAGGGCATAAGGAGATACGGTTTTGCTAGGATCCCCATGGATGAAAGCCTTGCAGAGGTGGTCATAGACCTGAGTGGCAGGCCATATCTCATCTATAAAACACCCCCGTCCAAGGGCAGCCTCCGGGACCTTCCCGTGGCCCTGTTTGAGGATTTTTTCAGGGCGCTCTCCACTCATGCAATGATGGATCTACATATAACAGTACAGTACGGAAGGGACCTTCATCACATCTACGAGGCCATCTTCAAGGCCTTTGGAAGGGCACTGAATGATGCCACTGCAATGGAGGGAGGGAGAAAGGGGGTTCCTTCTACCAAGGGAAGACTCTGAGTGACTTTTTAAATGGTGCCGAAGGGGGGAGTCGAACCCCCACGGAGTTGCCCCCACAAGACCCTGAACCTTGCGTGTCTACCAATTCCACCACTTCGGCATTTAACTGAAAGAACTATTTCATATTTATTATACCCGGATACAGTGATAAAAAGCCTCAATTACCGGAAGGAAGCGACATGATGGAGTCTGAACGGTTTTATTTTGTCGTAAAATGAAACCGGATGTTTCATAGACAAAATACCTCGGAGTCCCGGCCGGATGCCGGGACGAGAATGAGTGAAGACTCTGTCATATCGCTTCCAACAACCATTTACCACATATACACGCGGGTTATTATAATATCCATACCGTCAAACTATTGTCAACACTTTCGGCCCCTTTTTCTCCATACCTGAGATGCCGCACAGCCATTGGAAGCACAAGCCCTGACATTTTTACCACTGACTCACCACACCCATAACAGCCCTCTGACACTCTGCAGCCGCCTCTTTCAGCCTCCATCTCCTCTTGTCCCTGTCCTCCACCATATTGCTTATACCCCTTATCTCCAAAAAGGGCACACCGTAAAGCATACAGATATGGGCCACTGACGCCCCTTCCATGTTCTCACATATTGCCCTGTATCTTCTCTGCAGCTCCGCTGCCCTTGCTGCAGTGCCTGTCACAGTGGAGAGCGTGACAAAGGGGCCCTTTCCGGGATTAAAAGAGAGTTTCTTCAATATCCTGAATGCCTTTTTTACGGGCATGGAGTGTATGGGGATTTTATTAAAGAGACGTTTTTTACGGGACCTGTTTGCACCAGGGCCTGAGCCGGAGAAGGCAGATAAAAGCGGAATCCCCATGCCCCTCATATCCATAAATCCAGATGGTGTGACAACCCCTTCATCACCGTATATCTCCTGGTCGGCAACTGCAATGCCACCCACACTGATGCCTGAATCAGGATACGCACCACCAACGCCAAAGTTTATGATTATCTCAGGCCGGAACTTCTCCAAAAAAAGCGTGGCTGCATGGGCGGCATTGGTCTTTCCCACACCAGAGGCCACAAGCACAAGAGGCCTGCCCCGGAGGAGGCCCCTGTAAAAAATCAGCCCGCCATACTCCACCTGTCTCTTGCGGGAGAGATTTTTCAACACTTCTTCATATTCAAACTCTACTGCACAGATAAGACCTGTCATGGTGTGTAGGTTTTTATTTGCATGAAATCCTGCCCCTTACCCTTTGGCAACAGGGGTTACATGTTGACTATCTTACTGGATTGGGTAAATAATATGCCATTACAGTTGATAACCCAAAATAGCGATGGGAGATGGATTTATAAAAATGCTTGCGAAACTTAAAACACAGAGACACTGAGACACAGAGAACAGTCTGAAGAGGAGGACTCATGAGTGAGTTAAAGAAGATGTACCGTACAATTGTGGAAGACCCCTTTCCATCAGATATGACCATCAAATTCGGAGACCAGACTCTTATTTACAAAAAAAAGACCTGGAAGATTCCTGATGCCTCCACCGGCAAGCTGGTTGAAAAAGGGCTCCGTTACGGTGAAAACCCTGACCAGCCTGCAGCACTTTATGAACTCGCCGGCGGCAATCTCGTTCTTGCCGGATGTGAATTTATCAATCCCGGCAACGGCCTTGTAAGCAGCATCACCGAGGAGGATATGATACAGGCTGGCAAACATCCCGGAAAGACCAATCTCACAGACATTGATAATGCCCTTAACATCCTCAAGTTTCTGACAAAGACACCGGCAGCAGCAATAATGAAGCACAACAATCCATGCGGAGTTGCCTGCGGAGACAGCCTTGCCGATGCCTATGACAGGGCAAATATGGCAGACAGGATTGCAGCTTTTGGGGGCTGTCTTGTTGTAACCCGGGCAATGGACAAGGCAACAGCAGAGCTTGTGAGTAAAAACTACCTTGAGGTAGTTGCTGCACCTGATTTTGAGGACGGAGTTGTCGAGATACTTGCAAAGAGAAAAAACCTGAGGATCGTAAGGATAAGCAGGATTTATGAATTGCAGAAATACATGGACCTGCCGGTGGTTGAGTTCAAGGCACTCATTGACGGTGGCCTCATAGTTCAGCAGTCCCAGATTAACAGGATGCGTTCAAAAGAAGATTTTCAGCCTGCCGGGACTGTTTATAAAGGAAAAGAGTATGTTATCAACCGTATGCCGACAGAGAGAGAGTATGAAGACATGCTCTTTGGATGGCATGTAGAGCAGGGAGTCACCTCAAACTCTGTTCTGTTTGTCAAAGACGGTGTGACCGTAGGCATCGGCACAGGAGAGCAGGACAGGGTTGGTGTGGCAGAGATAGCAGTATTCAAGGCATATACCAAACACGCAGATGCACTCTGCTTCCGCCGCCATGGCATACCATATAAGCAGTTTGAGCTCGAGGCAAAACAGGGCAAACGCGACCGTGCGGTCCTTGAGGGAATAGACGAAGAGACGCGCAGGGCAAAAGGTGGCCTTATCGGATCCGTAATGATCTCGGATGCATTCTTTCCCTTCCGCGACGGCGTTGACGTCGGGATAAAAGAGGGCATAACAGGTGTTGTCCAGCCCGGAGGGTCTGAGAGGGACCATGAGATAATCACTGCCTGCAATGAAAACAACGTAACAATGGTCTTTACAGGACAGCGGTTGTTTAAGCACTGATAACCAGTGAACCGGTCATGAAAAAAGATACCCAGTGCGTACACAGCGGCACATACAGGGATGAGGAAATCCGTGGAGTAAACAGTCCTGTATTTACAACCACTTCCTTTGAATACCTGGACAGGGAGCATCTTGTATACCCGCGATACTTTAATACACCCAATCAACGGGTTGTCGTTGACAAGCTGTGCGCACTGGAAAACGCAGGGGACGGGTTAATCTTCAGCTCGGGGATGGCGGCAATCAGCACGGTGCTGCTTACATTCCTAAGCTGCGGTGATCATGCCGTTCTTCAGGAGGACATATACGGAGGCACTCACCATTTTGTAACTGCAGACTTTAAAAGATTCGGCATTGATTACACTTTTGTATCCAATGATGCTGAAGACATTGAAAAAGCAATAAAAGAAAACACCAGAATCATCTTTATTGAATCCCCATCCAATCCTTTGCTCAAGATCACTGATATAAGAGCAGTGGCCAAAACAGCAAGGATGAGGAAGATTATTACGGCCATAGACAACACCTTTGCAACACCGATCAACCAGAACCCTCTGGACATGGGCATTGACATCGCAATTCACAGCGGCACCAAGTATCTGGGCGGACACAGTGATATATGCTGCGGCGCTGTTGTGGGCAAAAAACACTTGGTTGAAGAAATAAGGAGTTCAGCCACCAACTTCGGCGGCAGCCTGAACGCATATACCTGCTCCCTGCTTGAAAGAAGCATGAAGACCCTTGGCATCAGGGTGGAAAAACAATGCAATAACGCTCAACAGATTGCAGAATCCCTGCAGGACAATCCAAAGATCAGAAAAGTCTATTATCCCGGCCTGAAAAGCCATCCGGGGCATGATACGGCGAAAGGTCAGATGAAGGGATTCGGCGCTATGATATCCTTTGAAGTGGACGAAAAGAAAACAGAACCGTCTGAATTCGTCAGGAGGCTACAGCTTATCAAGCCGGCCGTCAGTCTCGGAGGAGTTGAAAGCATCATCTGCTCCCCTGCTGCCACCTCACATGAAAAACTGACTGATGAAGAACGTGCAGAGCTGGGAATAACAGATACCCTGTTCCGCCTGTCCGTTGGAATTGAGGACTCTGCAGACCTTTTAACGGATATTGAACTGGCTTTGGGATAGATTGGTGGTTCTGGCATGGCCGGGTAATCAGTCACTGTTTCAGAAAGAATTTTTGTGCAAATAAAGGCCCGAATCCAGTGATAAACGGTTATTGGGAGCGACGGCAATTTAATCCGGGATGTGGAGCTCTGTTTATTATAATAAAAGACCAAAGTGTTTTACTAAGAAAATCGGAGAAATACTTATTAAATTGATAATAATAAGCGATAAATATAAATAACAGTGGAATTTCATTAAATAAAGGACTTGACGTTAAACAGAGAAACTGATATTGTTATCATATGATAACAATACATAATCTCAGGAGTTATTGTTGCTTCATAATGCACAGATTGGATTATTTCTTGTTACCCTCAAGGAAGCAATAAACAATGGGAACTTTGTGGTAATTCAAAGGGAGAAAAACAACGAATTCTTAGCCCTCACCGGCATGACACCTCAAGAAAGAGAGAATGTAATATTAACCCTTCAGACAAATGACTATAGGAGCGGACCTGAAGAGGATCGTGGTAATCCCGGGGGAAAAGCCATATGGAAATTCGAGAAAAAATATCTTGGTAGAGACATTTATATTAAGTTCAAACTAATACCTGTAGAGGACGGATTTTATGCAAAATGCCTGTCATTCCATGAAACAGACATCTAAAAAAGATTTCTGTCCATATTGCGAGAAGGTAACCGAGGTTTCTCTTGTTTCAAAAACCGAGACTTTACCCGTACTTGGTGAGCCTGTTGAATACGAAGCTCAGGTGTATAAGTGTAACATCTGTAATAATGAATTTGCCCCCTCAGAACTTGAAAAAAGAAACTTCAAGGTTGCCTATGATATATATAGAAAACGTCACAAACTTCTTACACCTGAAGAGATCAGGAAAACACGAAAGAAGTACGGACTTGGT
>CAZXDE010000013.1:10899-20585 GCA_964639515.1 uncultured Thermodesulfovibrio sp. | reverse complement strand
AAGGAAGACATTGCGAAAGAGGTGGCAGAGAAGATAATTTCGCAGTTTGGGCAGCAGAAGGGTGAGATTGTTTTTGTAAAGAGGGCGCCTATGAAGCGTCAGGAGATATGGCGTAAGTGGGGCATTGTGCCAAGGGGGGTTGACCGTGAGATTGTTGAGGCCATGCACAGGACAAACATGGGCGTGGATCAGGACCCTGAAAATCTCATGACCTCTGCACTGAGGGTCTCCCTTGCCGATGGCTGGGCCGGTTCCATGTTCAGCACTGATATTACGGACATACTCTTCGGTACTCCGAGCCCTAAGCGTTCAGAGGCGAGTATCGGGATCATGAAGGAAGATGAGGTCAACGTGGTGGTTCACGGACATGAGCCTTCACTTGCAGAGATGATGGTTGAGGTTTCCCAGGAGTCCGATATGCTTGAATACGCAAGGCAGAAGGGGGCAAAGGGGATTAACCTGGTCGGGATGTGCTGTACTGCCAATGAGGTTCTGATGAGGCACGGGATTCCCACAGCAGGCGGATTCCTTAACCAGGAACTGGCTGTAATGACGGGTCTTGCAGAGGCCATCATGGTGGATGTCCAGTGTATAATGCCGGCAATTGCCCAGGCTGCAAAGAAATTCCATACAAAGGTAGTAACGACATCCAGCAAGGGCAAGATGATTGATGCAGTTCATATACAGTACGATGAACGCAGGGCAAAAGAGGTGGCAAGGCAGGTGCTGAGGCTTGCTATAGATAACTATGCCAACCGTACTACGGAAGGCAGCAGGGTTCATGAGACCTCTCCGGTGATTGCGGGGTTTTCACATGAGTATATAGAATACATGCAGGGCGGGAGGTTCAGGGCGTCTTTCAGGCCCCTCAACGATGCCATTATAGCCGGAAGGATCAGGGGTGTAGTGGGGATAGTCGGTTGTAACAACCCGCGTATTGCCCAGGATAGTGTACACAATTACCTTGCAGAAGAGTTTATTCGCAATGATGTCCTTGTTGTGTCAACCGGGTGTGGAGCTGCGGCCTGTGCCAAGGCAGGCTTTATGACCCCCGAGACAGCCCTTGAGACGGCAGGGCCGGGACTCAGGGAGGTTTGTGAGGCCATAGGGGTGCCGCCGATACTTCACCTTGGATCGTGCGTCGATAACTCAAGGATACTTACCGTTGTAACCCGGATGGTCGAGGAAGGAGGGCTTGGCGATGACATTTCAGACCTGCCGGTAGTTGGTATTGCGCCGGAGTGGATGAGTGAGAAGGCCCTTGCAATCGGATGTTATTTTGTTGCCTCAGGCATGTATGTTATTTTTGGGTCGGAGAGCCCTGTGGAGGCAAGCAGTCAGGTAAAGAATATCATGATGAATCAGTGGGAAGAGAGGTTTGGCGGAAAACTCGAATTTATCCCGGACCCTGAAGAGATACTGAAGAAGACACTTGAAGCTATAGACGGTAAACGTGATAGATTGAAACTCAGAAAATACGAGCCGGGCAGATTCGGTACCGAGAGAAAACTGATGACAATGGCAGACAGACGCAAGCTTGAGGCAGCAGCAAGACCGCACGAGGGAGTAAAATAATTCAATTTAGCATTCAACATTATTAATTTCGGGGGATACTATGGACATAGAAGGTCTTGACATTGAAAGTGAGATTGGAAGGGTTGGACGGGTAATATGTGAGTATGACAGGAAAAAGGGGCTTCTGATCCCCATTTTGCACAGGATACAGGAGGATTACGGGTATCTTCCCGGAGAGACCCTTGAGAGGCTTTCCAAAAAGCTTGGGCTGCCCCTGGCTGAGATTTACAGTGTGGCAAGTTTTTATAACCAGTTTCATTTTACGCCAAGGGGCCGCAAGATCGTGAGGGTCTGTACCGGGACCGCCTGTCATGTCCGTGGTGCCGGAGAGGTGCTCGATACCCTTGAGAACCGTTTTCATATAGAAGTTGGTGAGACCACCGGGGACCTTGCCATGACACTCGAGACTGTTGGCTGTGTGGGATGTTGCGGATTGGCGCCTGTAGCAACGGTAAACGATGATGTGGTGGGTGAGATAGGGCCAAAGAAGGTGGAAAGTCTGATAAAAATGATTGAAGAAGAGGAACAGGATGGCTAAACTCAAAGGCATTGAAGACCTTAAAAATCTTAGACTCCTGCTTATGGATGAGGTATTCAGAGAGGATAAGGAGAGGATAAGGATATGTACAGGTACTGCCTGTATGGCCTCAGGTGCAAAGAAGGTGATTGCTAACATTGAAAAAGATGCCAAAGACAGGGGGCTTGATTTAGAGGTTGTCAAGACAGGCTGCCAGGGGCTCTGTCAGAAGGGTCCTGTCATGAAGGTTGAGCCCTTCGGTTATTTTTATCAGCGTGTCAAAGGGGAGGATGTGTCTGAAATCGTTACGAATACGCTGATAGGAGGCTATCCTGTAAGACGCCTCTTTTACAGGGATACAATCTGTCAGGAACCCTATGAACGGATGGAAACCCTTCCCTTTTATAAAAAGCAGCATCGTATTGCACTGAGGAACAACGGACGTATTGACCCCGCTAATATAAACCACTATATTGCTGTTGGTGGATATACTGCCCTTGAAAGTGCCCTCGGAACTATGACGCCTGATGAGGTTCTTGATGAGGTGGACAGGGCAAATCTGCGTGGTCGTGGTGGTGCCGGTTTTCCTGCTGGAAAGAAGTGGCGCCATGCCGGAAAGGCACCTGGAGATATAAAGCTTGTGGTTGCCAATGGGGATGAGGGTGACCCCGGTGCATTTATGGACAGGTCAATAATGGAAGGTGACCCACAGAGTCTTATAGAGGGGATGTTGCTCTGTGCTTATGCAATTAATGCACGGTATGGCTTCATTTATGTCCGTCATGAGTACCCTCTTGCGGTGAAAAATTTAAGAATCGCTATAAGCCAGGCTGAAGAACTGGGTATACTCGGTGACAATATCCTTGGCACTGATTTCAGTTTTTATCTTGATATACGTGAGGGAGCAGGGGCATTTGTCTGTGGTGAGTCTACTGCACTTGTAGCCTCCATTGAAGGAGAGAGGGGTTTTCCCAAGCCAAGACCTCCAAGGCTCTCCGAGCCCGGCGGAGGTGTATGGGGGTATCCGACCAACCTTAATAATATCGAGACTTATGCCTGTGTCCCTCCGATTATAGATCGGGGTGCCGAATGGTTCAGGAGTATCGGAACAGAGACATCTCCAGGCACGAAGGTCTTTGCTCTCACCGGTAAGATTGTCAATACAGGACTCGTTGAAGTACCCATGGGGATGACATTGCGGGAGATCATTTTTGATATCGGGGGAGGAATCATGGGGGGAAAACAGTTTAAGGCTGTTCAGACAGGTGGCCCCTCGGGTGGCTGTCTGCCGGAGAAGTATCTTGACCTCCATGTTGACTTTGATTCCCTCAGGAAGGTCGGTTCAATGATGGGCTCAGGCGGCATGGTGGTAATGGATGAAGATACCTGTATGGTGGATATTGCACGCTATTTCCTCTCCTTTACTCAGGCTGAATCCTGCGGTAAATGCCCTCCCTGCAGAATGGGTACCTATCAGATGCTTCAAATACTTGAAAGGATTACCAGAGGTGAGGGTGAAGATGGAGATATCGGGAAACTGATAAAACTCGGGAAGTTTATACAGGAGGGGTCTCTGTGCGGTCTCGGTCAAAGTGCCCCGAATCCCGTCCTCAGCACCCTGAAATATTTCAGAGAGGAATATGAAGAGCATATATATGATAAGTCCTGCAAGGCAAAGGTCTGTAGCGGTTTGGGTGTCTTTACCATAAAGCTCAACGAGTGTATAAGGTGCGGTCTTTGTAAAGAGGCATGTGCTTTTGATGCAGTCAAGGAAACCAGGGATAAGTATTTTATCGACCGTCAATATTGCACCAGGTGCAAGGCCTGTTATTATGCATGTCCCGTTAATGCAGTGAAGATATGGAAGCAGAGTGTTGTGAGGTTGCAGGAGCAGTTTAAAATCCCTTATGAACAATTAGAACATGTTGAAAGGAGTGTCAAAATGACTTTGAAAGATGTCTTGAAATCAAAGCCTTCTCAGCTTGTCACATGTACCAGGTATTGCAAGGTGACGGATGCCGTGAACATTATGGATGGAAAGGATATTGGTTCCATATTGATTCTTGATGAGAACAAGAAAGTAGTGGGTATATTTACTGAGAGGGATATCATGCACTGCTTTGTAAAACGGGTTTCCTTTAATGACGAAATTATAGAAAACGTCATGAGTACCGACCCTGTAACCCTTGATGCTTCAACCGACATTGGTGTAGCAATAAATGTTATGTCGGAGAAAAAGTTCAGACACCTGCCTGTCATGGAAGACGATGAACTTATAGGTATAATCTCTTATCGGGACCTCGTTTCCTATTTGCTTCCGGAGGTTATCTATATGGCGGAAGATATCTATTGAGGTGAAGGATGGAAAAGAAGAAGGTGGTAAAAGTAGAAGAAATAAAAAAGGCGGCGGAAGAAAAAAGATGTCCGGTTCAGAAGGCGGCATACTATATCGAAGAGTTTTTAAAGGGCCCGATGTGCGGGAGATGTTTTCCATGCGCCTTCGGAAGCTATGAGGCGGGAGTAAGACTTCAGAATATTATTGAAGGGAGAGGTAAGGAGGAGGACATCTTTGCACTTAAGCGTATAACAGAAGATATGATAGTAGGTTCACTGTGTAAAAAGGGTAAAGATAGCGCTGAATTTGTCCGTGAATGGCTGGAGACGGATGCCTTTAAGGAACATGTTGAAGGCAGATGTCCTGATATGGATTGTCCCGCCTTTATTGAATACGTAATCATTCCCGAAAAATGTACTATGTGCGATCTCTGTAAAGAGGTATGTAAACATAATGCCGTTCTGGGTGAAAAGAAGGTAAAGTATAAGACAGGCTACCTGTCTTTTGAGGTACGACGGAAGAGGTGCGTAAAATGCGGAGACTGTATTGATGTGTGTCCAACCGGGGCCATTATCGTTACGGAGTCACGTAAAAAAGAGGGTGTTAAGGTTTAGAATAAATTATCAATGAGGAGGTTTCAATGGCTGATACGGTAAAGCTTACAATAGATGGCAAAGAGGTAAGGGCTCGTGCAGATATGAATCTTGTTGATGCTGCGGAGACGGCAGGTATTCATATCCCGAACCTTTGTTATCTGAAAGGACTCAAGGGAAGCGGGGCCTGCAGGCTTTGCCTTGTAGAGATAGAGGGGTTGAAGTCACCGATGACCGCCTGTACCACAAGGGTGAAAGAGGGTATGTTTGTCAATACCCGGACGGAGAAGGTTCAGGAGATAAGGAAATACGTTATAGACCTGATCCTCTCAATGCATCCCCTTGACTGCATGACATGCACAAAGGCAGGGGTGTGTGAGCTCCAGAAGTATGCCTATGATTTTGGGATAAAGGAATCAACATTTACGAGAAAGAAGTTCGGGTTTCCGGTTGATAACAAAAACCCGTTCATCAACCGCGACCCCGACTATTGCATCCTTTGCGGTCGTTGTGTAAGGGTATGCAAGGAGCAGGGAACGGCTGTTCTTGACTTCTATGGCCGCGGAGTTGGCTCAAGAGTGGTCACGGCAGAAGACAAACCCCTTCAGGAGGGAGGTTGCACCTTCTGCGGCAGTTGTGTTGACGCGTGTCCGGTAAACGCACTCCTTGAGGCTGACCGGTGGCGTAAGGGCAGGGAGTGGGAGTATGAGAGGTACAACTCCGTATGTCTCTCCTGCGGCAATGCATGTGATACCGTTGTTAGTGTACACGACAAGGATGTGGCAAAGGTGAATGCCGGTGCAGATGACGGCAGGGCCGGACATTATATCTGTGCCTACGGAAGATTCGGTTTTGATTTTATAAATGCAGACACCAGGGTGATGAGTCCGTTGAAGAGGATTGATGGTGAACTGAAGCCGGTCAGCTGGGATGAGGCATATGCAACAGCGGCTGATCTCCTCAGGACTCCTTCCGATGCAGGGATTGTGACCACCGGCAATCTCCTTAACGAGGATATCCTTACTTTAAGGAACTTTGCCGGGACAGCCGGGATAAAGGACATTGATTCCACGGTGAGTCTCTATGCAGATGCACCTTCACTTTCAGGAGACGAGGTTGATATTGAAGGTGCAGACCTGGTACTGCTTGCCGGCATCAACCCATCCCAGTGGCAGAGGGTCTTTCCTGCACTTGATGCCACCCTGAGAAAGATGGTTTCAAGGGGTGCAAAGCTGGTAGTGATTAATGCAGGGCGGATAGAGCTTGCGGATATAGCGATAAAAACCCTCCAGGGCGATGAGGCCGTTGTGCTTGGAGGTTTGGCAAAGGCCTTGACGGGACTCGGGCTGAAGGCCCCTGAGGGGCTTGAGATACCTGAAGCGGACTTGAGTGAGGATATGACAATGGTGGCAGAGATGTACTCAGTAGCTAAGTCGCCTCTAATCCTTTCTTCTCCCCTGCTGTATGAGGCCTCCGCCAATATATCCCTTATAAAGGGTGATGCCCTGGCAGTGCCGATTGAGGCAAATGCAAAAGGGACGCTCCTTATGGGGCTCAAGGGCAATGGTGCAACATATGCCGGGATGACTTCCGAAGGGGCAAAAAAGATTCTCTATGCCGTTGGAGAAGTGCCTTTCAAGAGGCCTTCGGGAGTGGATTTTCTGATTGTGCAGCATTCACATCTTACCGGGCTTGCAAAAGAGGCAGACCTTGTCCTTCCGGCAGCCACGTCTTTTGAGACGGATGGTTCCGTTGTAGATTATATGGGACGGCTCAGGAAGCTTGACAGGGCGATTGAACCCTTTGGAGATGCTAAGGCCCACAGGGAGATATTTAAGGGCATTGCAAGGAAGATGAACATTGACCTGAAGACGGCAAGGACTGCCGACGTAAAAAAGGAGCAGAAGGCAGTCAGTCCCGGGGCAAGACCCGCACCCTTCAGCAAGAGAGAGGACCTTGCCTTTAACCCCGAAGAACTTGTTGAGGCACTGAATACGACAATGATAAACAGCTCAAGGCTGCTGTGGCTGAAAGAGGTTGAACAGGCTGAACAGGCTGTTACAGAGGTTTAGTTGCATTTTAAAACATAGAGTTTTTTCAGGAGGGGTCTATAGATTCTATAGGCCCCTTTTTTGTGACGGATTCGGGTTATACTGAGAAAGCGGATGCAGTTATACAGGAGTGGATGAAACAAGAAAGGGTTATAAAGTATTCAGTTCTGTTTGTCCTGTTTTTTGCTGGTATTGCCATTGGACTGTTACTCTGGAACAGAATTGAGCTGCCCTTTCATAACCTGTGGGGTGTCAAGGGAAAACTTACGGAGATACGGTATAATCCCACTAACAATGTAATCCGGTTTGCAGTATTTTTATTGTCCCCTGTGCTGCTGCTCTCCATAACGTATCTCTTGGGCAGAAGGAAACTCGGCGATATCATATTTGCGGAGGCTTTATCTCCTGCCGACGGTCCTTCACACGGCTCCCGTCCTCCCGTCAAGGTCCTCCTGTCGGTCCTTCTCATTGTATTTTCAATAGTTGTGGCACTTAATATCCCGACTTTCCATGCCTCGGGAAAATTTGATTCGTTTCATGAAGGTGAAACCCTGGGGCCTGCCGTATCGTATATGGCGGGGGAGACACCCTATAAGGATTTTATATTCCTTCACGGTCTTTATGAGAATCCCCTCCGTTCAGTAATAGCCTTTCGCCTCTTCGGCAGGTCTATCGCTTCGGTAAGGACGGTCGAATCGATTATGAAGATAGCGGCTTTTGTCTTATTATCCATCTTTATGCTTCAGCTTTATCGCGGAAAATACCTGTATTCATTTACTGCGATTACCATACTGGCCTTTCTGCATTCTTCTTTAATGTTTCATCTTCCCCGGTTGATGCTTATCAAGACAAGGGATATAACCGTATTTCTATTCCTGATTACGCTTGTAATGTTACAGGATATGGGCAAGGGGCAGGATTACCGGATAAAAAAACTTTTCATGGCAGGCTTCCTGTTTTCATTCATACCTTTGGCATCTTTCGGATACTCAGTGGACAGGGGGGCTTTTTTGTTTGCAGCCTATCTGATTCTGTTTCCGGTGCTATACCTTATTTATTTTCATAAAGTCAACCTTCGCAGGTATTTCCTGTTCTCTTCATTTCTGGGCCTGCTGTCGGCAGTATTCCTGGTGGGATTTCTTCTTTGGGGAGGTCTTACTGACTTCTTCAAATATGTCTTCCTGACGATGCCGAGGTACAAGGGATTGATGAGCGGTAAGGTTTATCCTGTTTTCGATAAATTGTTTCTTGCAGTCTCCGTCGTTATAGCAGCGAATACCTTCTGGGTTGCGTTTAAATTCATGCAGGAACTCTATCTCAATAACGGGAGACTGAGGGTTTCGGTCAGGAGCTTTATGGAGAAATACCTTGTAGAGTTTTCAATGCTGATACTCTCGCTGCTCCTCTTCAGGTCTGCCCTGGGCCGTTCAGACTGGCCTCATGTTGCTTACAGCCTTCCTGTAACTTATATCCTCTCTATTTATATTGTCATAAAACACTACAGTCATAAATTCCTTCGTGGATATGCCTTTACGAAAACATACACCTATTTACTTGCCGCTGTAGTTGCGGTGATTTTCTCCTTGGGTATCTATCAAATATACAGGGGGGACCTGATCAGGGAGAACTTTCCGCTCGGTGTGAAGGATTCTGAAATCATCCCCGACAATTACAGGGCGACCATTTCGTTTTTGCGGAATAATTTAACCCCTGATGAATCGTTCTTTACCTTGACGGCCGAGGCAAGCTGGTATTATTTTATTGACAGGCCGTCTCCAAGCCGGTTTCCTGTAATAATATTTGCCATGCCGTATTTCTATCAAAATGAAGTAGTTAAAGACCTTGAGAAAAATAATGTGAAGTTTGTTCTTTACAGGAACGGTTACTGGGCAAGCAGGTTTGACGGGTTTTCCAATGAGGAGAGATTACCGTTGATTGCTGAATACATCCGGGATAACTTTATCTTCTACAGGAAGATAGATGACAATGAGATATGGATCAGGAAGACGGAATCCCACCTCAACCCGGACACTCGCTGAAGAGGTTTACCTCAACCGTTTCTCCCTCGTATATACCGTTTTTATTAAGTGGAATTATTACAGTGCCGTCTGCGTTAACAAGGGTCCTGATGAGTCCCGACTTGCCGAGGATCGGTCTGGCCCAGAGGCCGTTATCCCGTAATTCAAGGGCTACCCTGACATGGTCCTCCCTGCCGGTTGAAGAGGAGAGGTTCCTGCCGAAAAATGCCCTGATGATCCTGCCTGGAGGCAGGAGATTTTTCCTCCTCTTCTCCCCGGAAATCTTTTTCAGAAGAGGCTCTATAAATGTCTCAAAGCAGACAGTGACTGCAGCAGGATGCCCCGGAAGTCCAAAGAGGGGGATCCCGTTGACCATGCCCCCAATCAGGGGTTTCCCGGGTTTTATACTTACACCGTGAAAGAGGATGCCCGGAGGACCGAGTTCATCGATAACCTTTGAGGTGTAATCCCGTGTACCCACTGAGCTGCCGCCGGAGATCAACACCATCTGTGCCTCCTGCATGCTCTCCCTTACCGTTTCCCGGAGATGGTCAAAATCGTCGCTGATTATTCCCTTTTTAAGGGGGATGCCGCCGC
>CAZXDE010000013.1:0-10799 GCA_964639515.1 uncultured Thermodesulfovibrio sp. | reverse complement strand
TTAGGTGCAACTGCCTTCATCACTTCCAGTATGTCTTCGCCAACCCTGTTTGTGTGTTCATACATCACAACGGCATCGGCTCCGTCAGGGAGCATTCCCCCCGTAGGTATAACGGCAGCTTCACCCCGGGTAAGGGAAAAGCCGGGCTTTGTCCCCATATGTACCTCGCCTGCCACTGTCAGATATGCAGGCATACTGTCTGATGCCCCAAAAGTGTCTGTAGAGTCGACGGCGTAACCATCCATTGTGGAACGGTTGAATCCGGGGAGATTTTCAGGTGAGATTACATCTGCCGACAGTACCCTTCCATAGGCATTCTCTATGCCGGTGCTTTCAATGGAAGGAAGCTGCAAGGCTTGCTCAAGAAGGAGAGAGAGGGCCTTTTCAACTGTGACGGCCTCTTCTCTGCCAAGGAGGTCTTTCATCTGAAGAGGTTACTCTTTTCCGTGTCCAGGGGTGTTAACATCGTAGAGTCCCTTCAGGAGTTTCCCGATGCCCCGGGTCTCCATGTGTGATACAGGGTCTTTTCCGATAACATTCGAACATTCACCCTTTGTGAGTATATCGAGTATCCGCTCAAGGGAATCCTCATGGAGGCCCTTTATCTTTTCGGAATTCGGCATATTCGGTAAGAAAAGATTCTTGTCTATAAAATCATTCATTTTTTTTGGGGTGAGATAGGTAAGAAGTACCATCCCCTGATATATCCTCTTGTTGGTTCTTACAGAGAGAAAGGGGCTTTCGAGTGTTGACTCGAGGAAAGTGTCGTTTCTCCTTCGTACCTTCCTGTTTATGGAGACGGCCCTGAACCAGTATTTCCTTCCCACAAGACTGTCGGACTTCAGTTCAAAGACGGTATGCCCGATATGCCTCTTTCCCGAGGTCAGTTTTTCATGTGCTATGGTATCAGCTGCAAGATGACTTATATATCCATAGACAAAGGCCTTCTGCTGTTGAGTCTCTGCTACATCCATTAGCTCAAATGCAACATTCCAGCTATGAGAGTTCCTGTCGTAAGGGAGGAATTTTTTGCCAAGGATTATATCCGCCATCAAATTCCCATAGAGAAAGTCATCCTTGTACCGTCGCAGAAGCTCATATAATCCGGCAGGAAGAATTGAAGCAAGGGAAAGTATTTCGCTTCCAAGGTAGATGTGTGTGAGAGGCCCCCAGGCAAAGGCATAGGAAGGAATGAGTAAAAAAGATATAATAATTAAGAGCTTAAATATTTTCATCCACGTGCCCCTTCATGTGCCCCTTTTTCATACTGTTTTTATTGTAACCTAAATGGTTCTGCTTTTGCCGGAAATAAAATAATGCCGCTTGATTCGGCTTATTCTGCATTGCAAATGTAACGTCTCATTTATCCTGTGCTTTTTGGTAAAATAGGAGACTATGAAGGTCGGAAATTTATTAAGAGAGTATAAGAGCAATGATTTTATATTCTTAAGGAGGTATGTATGCCTGAGTTGAGGAAGGACCCGATTGTTGGAAGATGGGTCATTATATCGGTGGAGAGAGGGAAAAGACCCTCTGATTTTGCTTCTCCATCGCAAAAAAGGAAGATTGCAGGATTCTGTCCCTTTTGTCCCGGGAATGAATACACCACACCTGAAGAGATAATGGCCTTCAGGTCCCGGGAGGATCAACAATCCGATGCAACGGAATGGACACTCAGGGTAGTGCCTAACAAATTCCCCGCCCTGCAGATTCACGGCGAACTTGACAAGACAGGTGAGGGACTGTTTGACAAGATGAACGGGATAGGTGCTCACGAGGTAATTATTGAGACATCAGACCATATGAGTTCCCTTGCCACCATGCCTCAGAAGGCGGTTGAGGATGTCCTCTGGACCTATGACCTGCGGATTAATGACCTTAAAAAAGACCCGAGATTAAAATATGTCCTTGTTTTCAAAAACGAGGGAGAGGCTGCCGGGGCATCCCTTGAACATACGCACAGCCAGTTGATAGCACTTCCGATTGTGCCCAAGATCGTCAAGGAAGAGATAACTTCATCAAGGCATTATTATGATATGAAAGAGAGGTGCATATTTTGTGATGTAGTTGATCAGGAGATCGGGGACGGCAGAAGGGTGGTTTACGAAAATGAGCATTATCTTGCCATCGCTCCCTTTGCACCGCGTGCACCTTTTGAGACATGGATACTTCCAAAGGAGCACGAATCCGCATTCCAGCCTCATGGAAAGAGTTTTGCCCAGCTTGCAGAGATACTTCAGCGGGTGCTTAAGCAACTGGATAAACTGCTCGATGTCCCGCCGTATAATTTCATGATCCATACCTCACCTTTTACAGATGAGACCAATGAATACTATCACTGGCATATTGAGGTTATGCCGAAACTGACCAAGATAGCGGGTTTTGAATGGGGGTCGGGGTTTTATATGAACCCGACTCCTCCTGAAGAAGCAGCCAGGTATATGCGGGAAGCCCGGTTATGAGGGTTTTAATAGCGTCGAGCGAGGCCATCCCGTATTGTAAAACCGGGGGCCTTGCAGATGTAGCCGGCGTTCTTTTCAAGGAGCTCAATGTCATGAATATTGATGCAAGGCTCATTCTGCCCCTTTACGGCAATATAAGCAGGGATTTTGAGTTGACGGATACAGGGATTGAGCTGAATATTTTTCTTGACGGGAAGTTCTATTCAGGAAGGGTATACATTCACGACAGGGCTATTTTTATAGGATGTGATGAGTTGTATGGAAGGGAAGGTCTTTATGGTGACAAGACGGGTGACTTTGCGGACAATGCCCTGAGGTTTTCTTACTTCTGCAGTGCCATTCTTCAGGTATGCAAGGCAATTGACTTCAGGCCGGATATTATACACCTTAATGACTGGCAGACCTCTCTGGTTCCCCTTTATCTGAGGACGGAGTATCGCGGAGATGATTTTTTCAGGGATACCCTCACTTTGTTGACCATCCATAATCTCGGTTATCAGGGGTTGTTTCCTCCGGAGGACCTGTCGGCAACAGGCTTGGGACGGGAGGTGTTCAATCCCGATGGTATCGAGTTTTACGGGAAAGTGAATTTCCTGAAGGCTGGAATCCTTTATGCCGATATACTGAGCACCGTCAGCAGGAGATATGCTGAAGAGATTACCACACCTGAATATGGTTTTGGACTGGACGGGATTCTGAAGAAGAGAAGTGCTGATCTCTTCGGGATACTGAACGGGATAGACTACAGGGAGTGGTCTCCCGAGGTTGATAAACTTATACAGCACAGATATTCTGCAGAGGACCTGAAGGGCAAGGCTTTATGCAAGGAAAAGCTTATGGCACAATGTAATATCAAGTTGAAGAAAGGGGCACCGCTGCTCGCTTTTGTCGGCAGGCTCAGTGTGCAGAAAGGGGTTGAGCTGATAATTGCGGGCCTGGATAAGTTGATTGGCTATGGCTGTGGTGTAATACTCCTTGGAACGGGCACAAGAGAGGCTGAGGAGAGCCTGCTGTCAATATCCCTGGAACGGAGGGAAAACCTTTATATCAGACTCGATTTTGATGAGGTCTTTGCCCATTCGGTATATGCAGGTTCCGATATGGTGATGATGCCGTCCGGATACGAGCCATGCGGTCTCGTGCAGATGATAGCCCTCAGATACGGAACAGTTCCTGTTGCAAGGAATACAGGGGGGCTTTCCGATACCATAGAGGATTATAATGCACTTACCGATACCGGGACGGGGTTTCTCTTTGATGACTATAACCTTGCCGTCTTTCTTGAGTCGATAAAGAGGGCACTTACGCTCTATCCCTTTGGCAGGAGATGGCGGAAGCTTATGAAGAGTGGAATGAAGAAGGACTTTTCATGGAGACGGTTTGCCTCCGAATACGTTGAACTATATAAAAAGGCCCTTAAGGAACGGTTGAAATGAGCATAAGATTAAAACTCTCCATATTCCTGCTTGTCTTTATCCTTATTGCCTCCATGTTTGGCGGGGGCACTATGTATATCTTTAACAGGATATCGGATAACCTTGATTTACTCAAAAAGACCTCGGAGGAATACAGGTTACATGAGGAACTGAAGATGTCCATTGTAGAGTTTTCTACTTATGTGAAGAGCTGGGCCTTTACAGGTGAGCAGAGATATAGAAGGCTTTACAGGGATGCCCTGTCAAAGGTTTATATGGACTTTGCCACCCTTCAGGACTATGTTGCAGACAAAGACGTGCTGAAGGAGGCAGGCTCGAACTTCGAGGAATTGAACCGGACGGCCGGAAGGATATTCTCTTACGCAAAACCGAAAGGGAATCAGGCTGTTCTTCACCTTGTCGGGCAGGTTGAAGAGAAAGAACTGGCTATATTGACCTCTGTGGAGGAGCTTCATACTGAATCCCTGAAAAATGTAACCATAGCAGTGAAAGATACGGAAGAATCAAAGGCAAGATTAACTCTATATGTTACAGCCCTTCTTTTTATAACGATTTTTTCAGTAATTTTCCTTCTGCTTCTCATTACACGGTCCATAGGCAGACCCTTCAAGGAGCTCCTTACCTTTACAGAGAAGATTATATCAGGCCAGGTAGATGCGATGACGGGAGTTGAGAGGAATGATGAGTTCGGCATCATTGCGAGGCGTTTTAGGCAGGTCCTGAGTAAATTGAAGGAGTCTGAGGAGAGCTTGAGAAAAAGACTTTCAGAGACGGAGCTGCTCTTCGAGGTTACCCGTATTGCAAGCTCAACACTTGAGCTGAAGGAATCCCTGAAGCTGATAACCGAGACCGTGGCTGACTGGAAGGGTCTTGATTATGTGGGTGTGTATCTCCTGAATGCGGAGGGACAGGTATTTATCCTGCAGGCTTTAAACAGGGATGCGGACATCTTTGAGAGGAGCTTTGCCGTGGACAGTGGGGAGCTGTGCAGAAAGATACTTGATACGAGAGAGCCTGTGTATAAGGAGATGCCTGCAGAGAAGGATGTGGCCTTTATAAAGCGCAGTCTGGGATCACTTATCCTGTTTCCGATTATAAGGGAGGGCCGCTGCCTGGGGCTCTTTTTTATCGGTGTTGAGGCTGTAAGGAAGTTTACGGAGAATGAGCTGAACATAGCAAATATTCTCTCAAATACAATAGGTACCATAGTCAGAAATGCAGAACTCTATGTCTCAGCCATGGACCGGCTTAACAAGATAACAGTCCTTTATGAGCTGTCCAGAGACCTTACAACACTGCTTGACCTTGAAGCTCTTTTAACCAGGGTTGTCTTTGAAGTGACACGTCTTCTCAACGCAAAGGGCTGCATTATAAGACTTCAGGAGGACCATGCCCTGAAGATAAAGGCCTATTACGGTGTTCCTCGGGATTTTATAAAGGGGATGGATACGGAAGTTGGAGAGGGGATTGCCGGTAAGGTGTCAAGCTCCGGCAAGTCCATACTTGTTGAGAATGTAGCAGAGATGCCGGAAGATACAAGGGTGCCGCTGCTTGAGGCGAAATCAGTGGTCTGTGTTCCTCTGAAGATAGGTTATGAGGTTATAGGAACAATCGGGTTATATGACAAGAAAGGGCCGGAGGGGGAGATTATAAGCTTTAACCTTGACGACCTCAGGACTACGGAAGGCATTGCCTCTCTCATCTCCCTCGCCATTGAAAAGGCGAGAATCTTTGAGAAGGAGATAGAGAAGGAAAAAGAGGCACTGGAGGCGAAGAAGAGGCTGGATATCCTCTTTGAGAGCGTGCAGGGTGGTATAGTAACTCTTGACAGAAATTACACGGTCCTCTCCATCAACCGTTTTGTGGAGGAGTTTCTCCATATGCGGTCTGAAGATGTAGTGGGCAGAGGTGCCCTGGAGATATTTCATGAAAAAGGCGGCATATGTCCACATTGTGCAGCAAAACTTACCTTTGAGACCGGAGATATAAACATTATCACCCAATCCAGGGGGGCAAATTATGCTGAGTTGAGTTCCTATCCTATAAAGGATGAAGAGGGCAATGTGGTTGAGGCGGTTGTCCTGATCCAGGATATAACCGACAGGGTCCTGTACCAGGAGGAGATACTTGCCCTATACAAGGAAGTAGCACAGACAAAGGAGTATCTGGAGAGCCTGATAGATAACTCGGCTGATGCCATTGTGACTACGGACCTGAAGGGGATCGTTACTTCCTGGAACAGGGGAGCAGAAAGGATATACGGTTTTACAGAGGAAGAAGCGATAGGGTCTTTTTTGCCCTTTATCCCCGATTTCCTCCTGGAGACGGAGATGCAGTATATAGAGAGAATCAAGCAGGGTGAAACAATAAAGAATATAGAGACTCTGCGCAAGAAGAGGGACGGTGCCATGATCGAGGTAAGCCTTACCCTTTCACCAATCAAGGATGCCGCCGGAGAAGTTATAGGAATAAGTGGTATCTCGAGGGATATATCCGAGAAGAAAAAAGTTGAAAAAGAACTTATCAGGAGAAATCAGGAACTCTCAAGGCTCTTCTTTATAAGTTCGGCCATGAGGGGGACGCTTGAGCTGGAGAGGCTTCTTAGAATGGTACTGACTGCTGTAACGATGAGTGACGGGCTTGGTTTTAACAGGGCCATCCTGTTTTTGCTGGACGAAGAAAAGTCCGTGCTCAGAGGGACAATGGGTGTTGGTCCTGCAACTCCTGAAGAGGCATGGCAGATATGGGAGAGGCTTTCAATCGAGAAGAAGAGCCTGCCGGAAATCCTGAGAGATATTGAGGATGGCCCTTTGAGGAAGGACTCCTTCCTTGACAGATTGAGTACCGGGATTGAAGTCGACCTCAAGGATGATACGGCACTGTCACGTGCCGTCAGGGAGAGGAAGAGCTTTAGTATCCATGATGTCAAGCATGACGATCTTGCCGATCCTGCCGTTATTCAACTGCTTGGGACAGAGGCCTATGCTGTTGTTCCGCTCATTGCAAGGAATAAGGTTATAGGGGTGTTGTGGGTGGATAATTACTTTAACCGCAAACCCATTACGAATGAAGACATGAGATTCCTCTCGGGATTTTCCGACCAGATTGCATCCGCAATAGAGAGCGCAAGACTCTTTGAGAAAGTAAAGTTGGCAGAGGCTGAACTTGAGAATATATTTGAATCCATATCCGACCTGCTCTATATAACTACAGAGGATTATACGATCAGAAATATCAACAGGGCCGTTGTTGAGAAGATAGGCAGGGAGAAGAAGGAGATTGTAGGACGTAAGTGCTATGAGATATTTCATGGTATGGACAAACCTTATGAAAAATGTCCGCATCACAAGACGGTTAAGACACAAAAGGCATATATGGAGGAACTTGAAGATACATACAGGGGGGGGACTTTTTTGACCTCCACATCTCCGCTTTTTGATTCTTCAGACAATTTTATGGGAACCGTCCATATTGTCAGGGATATCAGCGAACTGAAAAAGTTGAGAGAAAAACTCGCCATGTCCGAAAAGATGGCCGCCCTTGGTGAGGTGGCTGCAAAGGTTGCCCATGAGATAAGAAACCCACTTGTCTCCATTGGTGGCTTCTCAAGGAGGCTTGAAAGGAGGCTTGACGGAAAGTTGCTGGAATATGCCTCTGTAATTACCAGGGAAGTGGACAGGCTTGAGGAGATACTCAAGGAGATATTGAGTTTTGTCAGGGAAGTGAGAATCTCCAAGGAACATCTTGAAGGTGTCGAAATAATCAAGGATATAATTTCCCTCTTCTCTCAGGAGATAAATAAGCAGGGGATCATCCTTGAAACGGATTTTAAAGATCCTCTCTCGCTTGAGGTTGATCCGAACAGGATTAAAGAGGCGCTGATAAATATAATAAATAATGCAATACAGATAATAGATGAGGGAGACCACCTGACCATAAGAACATATAAGGAGAACGATTTTGGAGTGATCGAGGTAAGCGACACCGGTCCCGGCATCAACGGGAAGGACCTTCCCTATATCTTCGACCCCTTCTTTACCACAAAGATAGATGGAACAGGGCTTGGGCTTGCTATTGCACATCGTATAATTGAAGAGCATCAGGGGAAAATAGATGTCTATAGTACAATGGGCGATGGAACGACCTTCAGGATATATTTACCATATAAAAACTAATTTAAGGGGGTGTAAGAGATGAAGATACTTATTGTAGACGATGACCCTTCAATAAGGATGCTTTACAAGGAAGAGCTTGAGGATGAAGGCTACGATGTGGTTACTGCAAGTTCCGGAGAAGAGGCATTGAGGCTTTTTGAGGAAGAAAACCCTGATCTCGTTACACTGGACATATTGATGCCGGATATGGATGGTATTCAGGTGTTGAGGAAAATGAAGGAAAAGAAGCCGCGCTTGCCTATAATCATGTCGACCGCCTATGATTACCGTGATGACTTTGCTGTTTGGGCGTCGGAGGCGTACGTGGTGAAATCATCCGATACCACAGAGCTTAAAGAGACAATCAAAAAGCTCCTTAAGAAATAACATGAGACTTGAGGCACTTATTCCCCTTTACGGTGGATACACACTCAGCCGTGATGATGGTGTGATCTTTATCAGGGGTGCCCTTCCGGGTGAGATTGTAGAGGCTGAGGTGGTGGAAAAGAAGAGGGATTATTCAGTGGCCTCCGTCAGGGAGGTGATCGAGTCCTCTCCAGACAGGATTGTACCTGCCTGTCCTGTCTTCGGGGTCTGTGGAGGCTGCCATTATCAGTATATAGCCTGTCACAGGCAGGTGAGCATGAAGGAGGAGGTTGTACTTGACTGTATTGAAAGGATAGGCAAAACAGAGCTGTCGCTTGATCCGTCCCTGATATCATCGCCATGGCATTACAGAAAGAGGGCTCAGTTCAAGGTTTCTGCAGATGGAAGGATCGGGTTTTACAGAACGCTGTCACATGATGTTGTGGAATTTGAGAAGTGCCTCCTTTTGAGTCCCGAGATAAATACCTTTCTTCAACATATCAAGTCTGTTGGAATGCCTTCCGGGGTAAAAGAGATTCATGTGCAGTCCGGGGATATTCTCCTGGCTGCGGTAAAAGGGGATAGATTTGATGCCGGAATTGCGGCGGAAAGGCTCAGGGATGCAGGTGTTTCAGGTATATCTTTTGAAAACGAAACCGTTGAGGGTGCCGAACAGATATGTCTTGACCTTAACGGTTATCATTATATGGTCTCATCCAGGTCTTTTTTCCAGGTCAACTGGGGGCTTAACAACAGGCTGTCATCGATTATCTCCTCTTTTGTAAGCAGTATAAGGCCGGAGAAGGTAATTGATCTTTACTGTGGCGCAGGAAACTTTTCCATTCCCCTCTCCCCATTTGCGTTTGATATAGTGGGTGTGGAGGAAAATCCCTTCTCCTTCAGGGATGGAGAAAAAAATATAGAGTTAAACAGGATCGGGAATATAAGGCTTGTAAACAGGAGGGTAGAAGACTTTGAGCCAGCGAAAGATACAGACATGATTATCCTTGACCCGCCACGTGCAGGGCTGACAAAGAAGGTGCTCAGGGGGATTACAGAGGCCGCTCCCACATGGCTGGTGTATATATCCTGTAACCCTTCAACCTTCGCAAGGGACATTGGACGTTTGAAGGAGCACTATGTTCCGGATTCCGTGAGGGTGGTTGATATGTTTCCCCAGACATATCATATCGAGGTGCTCGGGATACTTAAGAAGACCAATTAAAAAGTCTGAAAATGCCCTTTCTGTCATTGCGAGTGAAGCGAAGCAATCTCTAACCGTCTGATTTTAAAACAGATTGCTTCGTAGTTTTACTCCTCGCAATGACAATCAGGGATTTTTTACGAGATTGTCAATCTTTAAAATCTGCGTAATCTGTGTAATCTGCGGATAAAAAAGCTAAGGACAGGTGTTAAATGAAGAGATATATTCTTGCAATAACAGGTGCAACCGGTCCTGTCATAGGGCTGAGAATACTTGAGAGACTGGTTGAGGACTCCGAGGTTCATCTCATCCTTTCAGAGCCGGCCATCTCAATAATAAAGGAAGAGGTGGGTCTTGATCTTTCAGAAAAGCCGGAAGAGAGGCTGAGGACCTGGCTTAAGGAGAAAAAGTCAGCCGGGGCTTCTTCTGACGGGCTTTTTGTGCATAACGGGAAGAATCTATGGGCCCCTGTCTCAAGTGGTTCCTTTCAGATTGATGCTATGTTCGTAGTCCCCTGCACCATGAAGACCCTTTCAGCAATAGCAAACGGATATGCCGACAGCCTTATAGAGAGGGCTGCCGATGTTTCAATAAAAGAAGGGAGACCCCTTATCCTTTCTCCCCGGGAGACCCCTCTCAGTGCCATCCACCTTGAAAACATGCTCAAGCTTGCAAGGCTTGGCGTGAGGATAGTGCCTCCCGTTGCCGGTTTTTACAGCAAGCCGGAAAGCATTGACGATATGGTCGATTTTATGGCAGGAAAGGTACTTGATCAGATGCGTATCGACCATGACCTGTATAAGAGGTGGCAGCAGTAAGTCAACGTTGCAGAATCCGGCCTGGTGCCGGGCTCAGGCCCTGTTACAGGGCCTGAGCGCAATCCTCTCCCACATCTCTTCAGTGAGATCATCAATATACTCACTGATAGTAAAGGTTTTGCTGCACTCCGTGCAGCAGAGCCTTGCCGTCTTTCAGCCTATATAAAGCCTCAGCTCAGCATTACAATTTCTACAAACAGGTTTCTTCTCTTCCATCACTCCATCACTCCATTACTCCTCAACTCTATTATCAAAACCCATACTCCTTCCATCTCTCATCCACAAGCTTTCTTATCTCGGGCGTCATTACAACATCATCCGGCCACTCACGTGTAAAGCCCTCTGTCTTCCATTTTTTT
>CAZXDE010000012.1:19387-20713 GCA_964639515.1 uncultured Thermodesulfovibrio sp. | reverse complement strand
CCGTACAGGGTGCCATAAACTGAATTCTCTTTCCCGTCGGCCTTTACCTTGATAACAAGCATATTATGAAAATTACCGGACTCCGGACTCCTCATCTCCTTTACCTCTATGCCGCGCTCCCTGGCTATCAGCGGGGCATTAACAAAATTCACGGTCTCCGTCAGTATGGGAGTAAGCAACCCTTTAAGTGCGGCAATGGTAACGGGTTTGGTATCGATCTCACCAG
Organism: uncultured Thermodesulfovibrio sp.; assembly: GCA_964639515.1. Classification (GTDB taxonomy): domain Bacteria; phylum Nitrospirota; class Thermodesulfovibrionia; order Thermodesulfovibrionales; family JdFR-85; genus BMS3Bbin07. The sequence goes on along the minus strand of CAZXDE010000012.1, from coordinate 20,487 downwards.
CCTCTCCCCTGAATTCCACCGTTACCTCTGTTATTCCTCCCTCATATACCTGTGCCGCAAAGCTGCCGAGGGCCTCTGCCAATGTGATGTAAGGCCTGAGCCGCGGCAACTGATCAGCAGGAATGGAGGGAAAGTTTACGGCATTACGTATGGTGCCGTTCAGGAGATATTCGACCACCTGCTCTGCTATGGCGATAGCCACATTTTCCTGGGCCTCCTTCGTGGATGCTGCGAGATGGGGGGTGCATATAATACGGTCGAGTTTTATCAGGCTTAGGTCCTCGGGAGGCTCCTTCTCAAAGACATCCAGCGCAGCGCCACCAACCTTTCCTGACTGAATTGCATCACCAAGGTCCTTTTCATTTACAATCCCGCCCCTGGCGCAGTTAATGATATATACGCCGTCCTTCATGGTCTGTATGGTCTCACGGTTAACAAGGTTTGTGGTCTCGGCCGTAAGGGGTGTATGGATCGTTATGAAATCAGAGCGTTTAAAAAGTTCGCTTATGCTTGCTTTTCCCACCCCGAGCTCTCCGGCCTTTTCATCACTCAGGAAGGGGTCATATCCAATCACATTCATCTCAAATGCATGGGCACGCCTGGCCACCTGTGAGCCTATATTCCCGAGTCCGAGAATTCCGAGGGTCTTGTTGAAGAGCTCAACCCCCATGAACTTCTTCTTCTCCCACTTTCCCTCCTTCATCGAAAATGTGGCCTGCGGGATATTCCTTGCAAGGGCAAACATCAGTGCAATCGCATGCTCTGCTGTTGTAATGGTATTTCCGCCGGGGGTATTCATCACCACAATGCCCCTTTTTGTTGCGGTATCCTTATCAACATTATCAAGACCTGAGCCGGCCCTGCCGATTACCTTCAGGCTGGTGGCTGCTTCAATAATCTCTGCGGTCACCGTTGTGGCACTCCTTATGACCAGGCCGTGATATTCTGCAATACAGGCCTTCAGTTCCTCAGGGGTCATTCCGGTTTTGACATCCACGTGAATGCCTGCCTTTTTCATCAGTTCGACACCCTTTGGAGAGATATTGTCACTCACAAGAACCTTCATTACCTTTGTTCCTCCTGTTTTTAACTTAAATATC
>CAZXDE010000012.1:0-19287 GCA_964639515.1 uncultured Thermodesulfovibrio sp. | reverse complement strand
GCATCCACACCCTCTTCGGGCATAGCGTTATATATGCTTGCGCGCATTCCCCCGACGGACCGGTGTCCTTTGAGGTTTACCAGCCCTGCATCCCTTGCCAACTCGAGAAATTTGCCGTCAAGGTCCGGCTTGGCCAGGATAAAGGGTATATTCATCCATGAGCGGCAGTCCGGAGCAACCGGGTTGCTATAGAATCCGGAGTTGTCGATAAAGGCATAGAGTTTATCAGCCTTGCGCTTGTTGATCCCGGCGATTGCCTTGATTCCACCTTTCTTCCTGATCCATTCGAATACCAGGCCGGCAATATACCAGCTGTATGTGGGGGGCGTGTTATACATGGAACCGGCCTTTGCATGTATCTCGTAGTTGAACATTGTGGGTGTGCCGGGAATGGGTTCCCCCAAAAGGTCATCCCTGACTATTACAATGGTCAGACCGGCAGGACCTATGTTCTTCTGCGCTCCTGCATAGATCACTCCAAACCTGGAGACGTCAACGGGCCGTGAGAGGATGGTGGAAGACATGTCGGCAACAAGTGGGACATTACCAACATCCGGTATCCCGTGAAACCCGACTCCGCCGATCGTCTCGTTAGGGGTGTAGTGGACATAGGCAGCGTCAGGGTTGAGAGACCACTGCTGCCGTGGCGGGATCGTGGTGAAATTGCTTGCCTCAGCCGTTGCAGCAATATTTACATTACAGAAACGCCCGGCCTCGGCAATAGCCTTTTTGGACCAGGAGCCCGTGTTGATGTAGTCTGCGGTATCCCTGCCCCTCAGCAGGTTCATGGGAACCATGGCAAACTGACTGGATGCACCGCCCTGCAGAAAAAGGCTCTTGTAGTTGTCGGGAATAGTCAGGATCTCTCTCAGGTCGGCCTCAGCCTTCTCTGCAATAGATGTGAATTCCTTGCCGCGATGACTCATCTCCATTACCGACATGCCGGTGCCGTGCCAGTCCACCATCTCAGTTGAAGCCTGTTCCAGAACCTCTACAGGCAGCATGGCCGGTCCGGCACTGAAGTTAAATACTCGTGACATACGGCACTCCTTTTTCCCTGTGTCTGCTGATATAACATCAGGATATTTTATTTTAAATTTTGCATTTATCCCGGACTGACTATTATAATAAAAGTAATGAAAAAGAAGATACTTTTTGGGTTATTAACATTACTTATAGGATTCCTCGTCGGCGGGCTTACATATTATGTAATCTATGAGCGTGTAAGGGTCCCGCAGAGGAGCGTTTATACACCCCCAATAGTCTCACAGAAGGTCGTGGATACAAGCAAGGCCTTTACAGAGATTGTTGAGTCAGTCTCTCCGTCGGTTGTAAACATATCCACTAAAAAGACCGTCAGGAGAGAAAGGTCGTCCCTTGACCCCTTCTTTGACTTCATTAATCCCTTCCAGGAACTTCCCAGGAAGTGGAAGGAGCAGAGCCTTGGCTCAGGGGTCATTGTTTCAGATGATGGCTATATCATTACAAATAACCACGTAGTAGAACAGGCCGATGAGATAAAGGTGACCCTTTATGACAGGAGGACCCTTACAGGCAAGGTGGTCGGGGCTGACCCCAAGACGGACATTGCGCTTGTAAAGATAAACGTGAAAGGTCTTCCCACTATTCCATGGGGCGATTCCGAGAAGCTGAAAGTAGGAGAGTTTGTCCTTGCAATCGGCAACCCTTTCGGTCTCAGTCATACCGTAACAATGGGAATTGTCAGCGCCGTCGGGAGGGCCAATGTGGGGATAGCTGATTATGAGGACTTCATCCAGACGGATGCAGCTATCAATCCGGGCAATTCGGGTGGTCCCCTCGTCAACATCCATGGTGAACTCGTGGGTATAAATACCGCCATATTCTCGCGAAGCGGAGGGTACCAGGGAATAGGGTTTGCAGTCCCAAGTAATATGGTGCGGCGTGTTATGGAGCAGCTCCGGAAGCAAGGCAAGGTTATCAGGGGCTGGCTTGGGGTTACCATTCAGGACATGACCCCGGAGCTGGCGGAGAAATTCGGCCTCAAAACTACTGCCGGAGCCCTTGTAAGCGATGTCTTCAAGGACAGTCCTGCACAAAAGGCGGGCATAAAGCGGGGCGATGTAATCACTGAGTATGATGGAAAAGTCATAACGAGTGTTTCATCCCTCAGAAACATGGTTGCCCAGAGCAAGGTCGGCTCAGAGGTGGAGATCACGGTTGTACGTAACAGCACACGGAATAAATTCAGGGTTGTAGTTAATGAGCTTCCAAAGGAGTTTTCCGAAGTTTCCTCTGCACCACCGGATGAGAAGCCTGATGATGTGAAGGCCCTGGCAGGGATAACTGTAACGGAGTTGACCGGTGCTATTGCCAAACAGCTTGGAATTGACCAGTCGGAGAAAGGGGTTGTCGTTCTTAATGTCGACTCCGACAGTGCAGCGCAGGAGGCAGGGATCAAGAAGGGCGATGTGATACAGGAGATAGACAGAAAAAGGATTTACAGCATTGATGACTGGAAGAAGATCGTCTCCGGGATAAAACCCGATGAGATGGTTGTGATCTTCTTAAACAGGGGGGGCCGGAAGTTCTATGTGGCTCTGAAGCCATAGTACTCATTGGTCGGTAGTTAAAATCGCTGGTCTTTGTTTTTTGGGAAAAGGACCGGCAGGGAGAGGAGGTGAGACGATGCTGATACTTATGAAGCTTTTAATACTTGCAGCCTTTATATCCGGGGGTTTTTACATGGGCGGCAGGTACGGTTATGAGCTTTGGGGGGTAGTGTCAGGCATGATTTTAGGGATTATAACCCTTTTATCGGATAGCATTCTTCAAAAAGTTAAGCCGGGCAGGTTTGTCGGTGCCTTTATCGGTCTTCTTTTTGGTCTGCTCTTTTCAAAGCTTGTTTTAATTCCCCTGTCGCCGGTACTTGCCGACAAGATTAACAGCCTTTCTTTTGCCTTAAATGCCATTTTAGGATACGGTGGTCTGCTTGTGGGTGCAAACAGGGGGAAAACCCTTACAATCTCCGGTGTCCTCAGGCTCTTTAAAGGACAGGCCGTTGAGAGCAATCTGAAGCTTCTTGATACCAGTGTCATTATTGACGGCAGGATAGCGGATATTTGCGAAACGGGATTTATTGAAGGAACCTTTATTATACCCCAGTTTATTCTCCAGGAACTCCAGCACATTGCGGATTCTTCCGATTCTCATAAAAGGGCACGGGGCAGAAGGGGTCTTGACATACTGCACAGGATTCAGAAAATGTCCAATATCTCGGTTAAGATAGTAGAGGAGGATTTTCCTAATATCAAGGAAGTGGATGCAAAGCTGGTAGCCCTTGCCAGGATGCTTGATGCAAAGGTCATGACAAACGACTTTAACCTCAACAAGGTTGCAGAACTCCAGGGTGTATCCGTTCTGAATATCAACGAGCTTGCCAATACCCTGAAACCCGTTGTCCTTCCGGGAGAGACCATGAATGTCTTTGTCCTCAAGGAGGGAAAGGAGTATAACCAGGGGGTTGCCTATCTTGATGACGGGACAATGGTTGTTGTAGAGAACGGCAGGAGGTTTATAGGAAAGAAGATTGACGTTGCAGTGACGAGCGTGTTGCAGACCACCGCCGGCAGGATGATCTTTTCGAAGCCGAAGGATGAGCATGAAAGGGAAGAGTTGAAATTGCAGAGGGGATGATGAAGCCCGTTATTGCCATAGTCCCGTCTGCGGGTTCAGGCAGGAGATTTGGAGAGGGAAAGACCCTCCTGAATCTGAAGGGAATGCCTGTGATCGCCCGGACACTCAGTGCGCTGCAGGCCGTTGAGGAGATAGTTGAGGTCATACCTGTAATACACAATGATGAGATGGAAAAGGTGCTTGAGATTGTGGAGCACTACGGTTTCACAAAGGTCAGGAAGATTGCTCCGGGGGGTAGGGAAAGGCAGGAGTCCGTATTTCATGGTCTTGGCCTGATTGAGCGGAAGAACTGTATCGTATTGGTGCATGACGGTGTAAGGCCCCTTGTTACCCCGGGGATAATACGTAAGGCTATTGCAGCACTTGGAGACCTCGACGGAGTTGTTACTGCTGTTGCCGTAAAGGATACAATCAAGGAGGTCAGGGGCGGTATGGTCAAAAAGACCCTTGCAAGGGAAACGCTTTTTGCTGTTCAGACCCCGCAGGTCTTTCCTTACAATGTCCTGATGGAGGCATATACAGAGGCCCTGAGCTCCGGCATGTTTTTTACTGATGATGCTGCCATGGTCGAACACCGTGGCGGCAGGGTGAAGGTGATAGAGGGTGAATATACCAATATCAAGATTACAACCCGGGAAGACCTTGACGTGGCGGAGACCTTTCTGAGGCAACGTTCCTGACCCGGTATGCGTATTGGTACCGGATATGATTCCCACAGGCTTGTTTCCAACAGGAGGCTTGTGATCGGAGGGGTCACTATCCCCTTTGAAAAGGGTCTGCTTGCGCATTCGGATGGAGACGTACTCGTTCATGCCATAGTTGATTCACTTATAGGGGCAATGGGGATGGGTGATATAGGAAAGCACTTCCCCGACTCAGACCCCGAATGGAAGGATGCATCAAGCCTTGAGATGCTGAAGCATACAATTGAAATTGTCAGGATGAACTGTTTTGAGGTAGCCTGGATTGATTCAACCGTTATTACGGAAAAACCCCGCCTTGCCCCTTTTATCCCTCAGATGGTCCGCTCTATTGAGGGGGCGGGTGTGCCTGACGGGTGTGTGAATATCAAGGCTAAAACCAATGAAGGAATGGGATTTGTTGGTCGCAGTGAGGGTATTGTGGCAATGGCTTCAGCCCTGTTGAGGAAATTGACGGAGGGGCTGTTATGAGGGACATTATCCTCTATTGTACCGAAGAGGGGCTCTGGGCTGCCGAGACAAAAAAACTCCCCGGCTACACGGCCTATGGCAGGACTGAAGAGGAGGCAATGAAGAGGATAAAAGATGCCGTCACCATATATTTTCCCTGCGGGGACTGCAAAGAGACGGAAGGCGGTCATTAATGGAAATTGACAGGGCGGTATTCATGGATAAACTCTTCAGGATATACGGAGAGATCGACAGTGTTTGCAGGGACTCAGCGGATTATTACGGGTTCAGTTGTGATGGTTGTGATGACAACTGCTGCCGGACTGTCTTTTATCACTACACAGTAGTTGAATCTTTTGGTCTCCTTGAGGGTTTTGATAAACTGCCCTCTGAGATTAAGGACGAAAGCATGAGAAGGGGACGGAATTACCTGAAGGACCTGGACAAACACAGGGGCAAAGAGGAATATCTGGAGATGATGTGCCCCCTTAATTACGACGGACTATGCAGGATTTACGAATACAGGCCCCTTATCTGCAGAATTCACGGCTTTCCCGGAGGACTCGACCATCCGGTTAAAGGTAATCAGAGTTTTACCGGTTGCGGGGTATTTAATAAAACCTTTCAGAAAAAATGGACACACCTTATTGACCGTACCCCGTTTTATACCAGGATAGCCACCCTTGAGGGTCAGATAAGACGTGAGATGGACTACATGACAAGATTCCGCAAGACTATTGCCGAGATGCTGATTGAGAGGAGCCTCTATGACGGACGGGATTTGGGTATAAAGGAATAAGTAGCTTTATGAAAAGAGGGAAATAAAAAGTTGCACTTTATTCATTTTTCAGTATGTATGCGGAGGAAACGTTTATGGCACGGATAATGGATGGGAGGGGTCTTTCCGATGGTATAAGGGAGAAAGTTAAAGAGGATGTCGGGAAGCTTCAACAGTACGGTATAGCCGTTGGACTGGGACTGCTGATGGTAGGCGAACATCCTGCTTCAAGACAGTATTTTTTTGCTATCAAAAAGGCTTGCAGCAAGGTTGGCGTTGATACATATCAATTTAAACTCCCTGAAACTGCATCCGTAAATGAGATACTCAATGTAGTTCATTCAATAAACAGCGATGAAAGGATCAACGGCCTTCTGGTACTCTTTCCCCTTCCGGGAAGGATTAATGCCAGGAGGATTGTGAACGAGATAGCCACTGAGAAGGATATTGACGGCCTTGGCTCCCTTTCGGTGGGACGGCTGGCCGCAGATGAAGCCACCCTTCAGATATTCAAGGAGGGTTATTATGAAAGGCTCTACGAATGCAGGTTTATGCCCACGGTCTCAAGTTTTCTGCCTTGCACCCCCTTTGGTGTTATAAAGCTTCTGGAGCATTACGGCACGGGGATAAAGGGGAAACATGCAGTTGTTGTAGGAAAAAGCCTTGCGGTAGGCAAACCCCTTTCACTTATGCTGCTTGCAAAGGAGGCCACTGTTACGATATGCCACAGGGAAACTCATGACCTGGGGGCCTTTACCCGTCAGGCGGATATCGTGTGTACGGCAACAGGGGTGCGGGGGTTGATAAAGGAAGACATGGTCAAAGAGGGTGTTGTGGTTGTGGATATAGGGATTAATGTCCTTGAAGACGGAAGCATTGTTGGAGATGTTGATTTTGAACCCGTTGAGAAAAAGGCATCTTTTATCACCCCCGTCCCCGGTGGTGTTGGTCCTGTAACTATAGCAATGCTTCTGGAAAAGACTGTCCGCTCAGCACAGAGAAGCGAGTTTTTGAAGAGCCCGCTGATGCTGGGATGAGGCAGAGGTAAGGCCAACCCCTTGTTTTTAATGTTTATTTGACAAAAGCACAGGATTAATTTTATTATTACGGACGGCAAAATCCGCCTATCGTCACAGAGGGGGCTGTCCCCTTCCGTGTTATCCAAAGATCAGGGACATATTTTCCCTCAGAGGAGTTTTTAAGATGTGCCGTCTGTCGGCAATAACATCATCGGAATATATATCTCCCATGGAGAACATCCTTGCCCTTGAGACCATGAAAGAGGGACATGACGGCTCCGGGATGGGGCTTATCCTGAAGAACCTCGGCGGGGAATTTGAGGAGTTGAAGGATTATCCCATTCTCTCGGGTATCTGTTCAAAAGACGGGCTCCATGTACTTGACAGCTACCTGGATAACCTCGGCTTTCAACTCAAATACACCTGGACCCCAAAGATTAAACCCGTCAAAGGTGTTGAAAGGCGTGACTATTATTTTGCAAGGGCCTATGAATATCCTGATGCGTACAGGGAAAAGGGCACTGAAGAGAGAGAGGCCCTCCTGATGAGTACAAGGATTGCCCTCAGGAAGATGGGCGAGGGGGATGAATCAATTATTGTCTTCTCCTTTTATCCGGACATTATTGCCCTGAAGGAGGTGGGAGACCCGCTTCAGCTTGGCGAGTTTTTCGGCCTTGATACCTCTACACTCAAGGCAAGGATAATCCTTGCACAGGGCAGGCAGAATACGAATTACGCCATTAATCTCTACGCATGCCATCCCTTCTTTATTCAGGGTTACGGGTCCATGACAAATGGTGAGAATACGGCCTTTATCCCGATAAGGGAGTTTTTAACGAGCAGGGGTTTTTCCGGCTATATGGGTTACAACAGCGACAGCGAGGTCTTTACCCATATCCTCCATTACACATGCAGGCGTCTTGGTTATCCCCTGTCATACTATAAAGATATTATCACTCCGCTCAAGACATCCGAGATAGAGATGAGGCCGGACAGTGAGGCCGCGGAGTTTCTGAAGATATCCTTGAGGCCGCTCTGCATTGACGGCCCTAACTGCGTGATAGGATTTACTCCCGACGGCACATGTTTTATGGTTCAGGATTCGAAGAAGCTCAGGCCCGGGGTTGTCGGGGGGGCGAAGGGCAAATTTGCGCTTATGTCTGAGGAGTGCGGGCTTGACAAGGCGATCCCCGCCAGGGAGCGCTTCAATGATATATTCCCGATGAAGTACGATATGGTCGTTGTATCACCCGGGGCCGGGGAGGTGAAGGTATGGAACCAGCTTCAAGGTTGGACCACAACTATGAGTTAACAATAAAGGACTTTCCATATATAATCAGGTGGCGTGACGACAGGTGCAAACGCTGCGGAAGGTGTACTGCCGTCTGTCCCATGCTCTCAATAGAGCCGGCAATGGTTGTGCAGCGGGCTGTCAGGTCGGAAGGGCCGACTCCTCAGCCGAAGGTTGTCAGGAGCACGGTCTCTGTAGTAAGGCAGACGAGTGATATCGGCCGTTACTGCACGGGTTGCGGCACCTGCACCCTTGTATGTCCAAATGACGCCATAGAGCCGGAATACAATCCACAGCACAAATTCATATTTCACAAAAACAGGGGTGGGCATCCGTACAGGAGGGGTGGAAGGAGAAACGACCCCCAGCCCGGTACCCTGGACAGGCTGAAATTCACAAGGATCTCCATGCTTACAGACCCTGCCCTTGATGCCGGCAGGCATGAGTTCAGGATAAGGACGTATCTCGGTAGAATCCTGCCCCCGGACGAGCTACCGCTGAGGGTAGTCAACGGCAGGCTTGATGTGGACAAGACCCTCGTGGATTTCATTCCTCCGGTCCGGGAGATATATCCGGTAATGATAGGCAGCATGTCTATTGGCGCCCTCTCGCCCACCATGTGGGAGGGGCTTGCAATGGGTGTCACCTATCTCAACGAAGTGGAGGGCATGCCTGTAGTCATGTGCTCAGGTGAGGGTGGAATGCCTGCAAGGCTTCTGAAATCAAGGTTTATGAAGTACTTTATCCTGCAGATAGCATCCGGATATTTTGGCTGGGATGAGATTGTAAGGGCCATCCCGCATATGGTGGAAGACCCCTGTGCCATTGAGATAAAGTACGGTCAGGGTGCAAAACCCGGAGACGGCGGTCTGTTAATGGCACACAAGGTGCTTAAACTTATCTCCGAGATAAGGGGAGTCCCCATGGGTGTTGACCTTCCGTCGCCACCTACGCACCAGACCCAGTATTCAATAGAGGAATCAGTGGCAAAGATGATACAGTCCATGTCCATGGCCTGGGGTTTCAGGGTGCCGGTCTATCCAAAGATCTCCGGCTCAAGGACTGCAAGGGCGGTACTGAACAACCTGGTGAGGAACCCCTTTGCATCAGCCCTCTCCATTGACGGTGAAGACGGTGGTACAGGGGCGGCTTATAATGTCTCGATGGACAAGATGGGCCATCCGATTGCGTCAAACCTCAGGGAGTGTTATCTCGACCTGGTAAAACAGGGCAAGCAAAACGAACTGCCCCTTATCGCATCAGGCGGCGTGGGAAAGAAGGGCAATCTTGCTGCAAATGCAGCAGCCCTCTTTATGCTTGGCGCCTCGGCTGTCTCGATCGGGAAATATATAATGCAGGCCGCCGCAGGCTGCCTGGGTGATGAATACAACCGCTGCAATGTCTGTAATATCGGAAAGTGTCCAAGGGGCATAACAACACAGGATCCGAGGCTTTACAGGAGACTCGACCCCGACAATGTGGCTGAAAGGGTGGTTGAGGTCTTTAAGTCGCTGGATGTGGAGCTTAAAAAGATTTTTGCCCCCATGGGAAGGAGTACGGAGCTGCCGATCGGCATGTCCGACGGTATAAGTGCAGATGATCCGGCTGTTGCCGAGCGTCTGGAGATAAGCTATGCGTGTTGAGAAAAGAAAAAGATGTTGCGGGTTGCGGGTTGAGAAGAGAAAACATGTTGCGAGTTGCGAGTTAAGAAAAACATGTTGCGGGTTAAAATATGGAAGATATGGGTAAAGTGATAATTAAAGGAATCGTTAACGGACAGAGAGTCCCCTCACGGATATTTGAGGAGGAGATACAGGAGGCTGTCAGGCAGGGTGACAGGGATCTCCTGATAATTGCTGATGGTCAGCATGGCATTGGCGGACGTATATGGCCGAGGTCCGAGACGGTCAGGATTACTGTTGAGGGTCCTGTTGGTCAGAGGCTTGGCAGTATGGGGATGTTCGGCACCGAGATTGTGGTCAGGGGCGGTGCCTCTGATGACGTGGGCTGGCTCAACTGCGGTGCACGGATAACGGTCCTTGGTGATGTGACCAATGGCGCCCACAATGCAGTTGCCCAGGGTATACTCTATGTCCAGGGAAGCGGCGGGGCACGTTGCGATACAATGACAAAGCATAACCCGAGGTTCGACCCTCCCCAGTCGTGGTATTTCAGGGACGTGGGGGATACCTTTGCGGAGTTCAAGGCAGGCGGTGTTGCAGTTGTCTGCGGCGTAAACCCGAGAAACCCCAGAAACATCCTTGGCTATCGTCCCTGCGTCGGCATGGTCGAGGGTATTATCTATTTCCGTGGCCCCATCGAGGGTTACAGCGAGATGGATGTAAAACTCCTTGATCTCACTGAGCAGGACCGGCAGTGGCTTACCACACATATAAAACCCTTTCTTGAATCGATAGAAAGGTCCGGCTATTATAACGAGCTGACAAATTCCATGGGAGAGTGGAAGAAACTCATCCCCTATACAGCCCAGGAAAGGGCAAAAAGAACACCTTTTAAAAAGACAATCTCCGAATTTCGCTCCAATATATGGGAGGCCGGCGTTGGTAAGGGGGGTATCTTTGCAGAGTATATAACCCACCCAACAACAGTGCTTCCCTACATTACAACAGGTGCCGACCGCAGGTACAGGCCGGTGTGGAACAATGAAAAATATGCTCCACCCTGTGAGTATAACTGTCCAACCGGCATACCGACCGGAAGGCGTGCCGAACTCATCAGGACAGGCAAGGTCCGCGAGGCCCTTGAGCTTGTGCTCCAGTACAGCCCGCTTCCGGCAACGGTCTGTGGTGAGATATGCCCAAACCCCTGTATGGATGCCTGCACGAGGTCAATGGTTGACGAGCCCCTGAATATCAAAGGCCTTGGCAGGGCAAGTCTTGAAGCCACTGCCCCAAGGCCTAAAGAGAAGACCGGCAGGAAGGCGGCGGTCATAGGCGGGGGGCCGGGTGGTCTCTCTGCAGCGTGGCAGCTTGCCCTTGAAGGCCATGACGTTGACCTCTATGAAGCAGAGGAGAAGCTGGGGGGAAAGCTTGAGTTCTGTATCCCAAGGGAGAGGCTTCCGCAGGATGTACTCAAAAGTGAGCTTGAGAGGTTTAAAGAAACAGGCGTCAACATATATACCGGCGTAAAGGTGAGCAAGGACAGGTTTGACGAGATATACAAGGCCCACGACGCTGTTGTGGTCGCCTGCGGAGCGCACAGGCCAAGGAAGCTTAACGTTCCCGGTGCTGAGGATATGGCGACCGCCTATGACTTCCTGAGGGATATAAATACCGGCAATCCCCCGGACCTGAAAGGCAAACGGGTGGTGATAATCGGTGCAGGTAATGTGGGAATGGATGTTGCTGCACAGGCATTTCACTGCGGTGCCAGAGAGGTGACTGCTGTTGATGTCCGGAAACCGGCTGCTTTTGGCAAGGAGCTGGAGATTGCAGAGTCCCTGGGCACAAAGATCCTGTGGCCGAAGTTTACGGAAAAATATGTAAAGGGAGAGGGACGGGGCTGGTTCACGGACGGGACCTCCCTTGAGGCAGACCTGGTGGTTGTCTCCATAGGAGACTCCCCTGTAACGGACTTCCTGCCGCCAACAGTTCATACTGACAAAAACGGCTGGATCGAGGCGGATGAAGCAGGTCATACATCCAACCCGAAGATATATGCAATTGGTGATGCCACAAGGCTTGGCCTTGTCACTCATGCCATAGGCCAGGGCGGAAAGGCAGCCATGGCAGTCCATGCCCTGCTCTCCGGAAGGTCATACTACAGGCCGGCACCAAAGCCCGTCATCCCTTACGATAAAATAAAGACCGCCTATTATGACGTCTGCCGCGGCGAACCGTTTAAACCCGAGACAGAGGCAAACCGCTGTATGTCCTGTGCCGTATGCAGGGACTGCCGTATGTGTGAGGCCACCTGTTATTACGGGGCCATCAGCAGACAGGAATCCGGGGACGGCTCCTATGCCTATGTGGTTGACGAGGCCCTGTGTATTGGTTGCGGTTTCTGTGCAGGCATCTGCCCCTGCGGTGTCTGGGAGATGGAAGACAATATCTGACCCGTTTGCAACCGGTAACGATTCCAAAACAAACCAGGTCACCTGTCCGATATCCATTGTCTGCTGTTCTTTAATGCTTGACTAATTTACCTTGATAAGGATTTAATAATGCAATGAAAAAACTATTGTTTTCCACGCTTCTATTTGTATCAATGGTCTCCTTGCTGCTGGTCTCCTGTTCCGGGAAAAAGGCGGTCAGACAGGATGTGTTTGACCCCAAAGCCGTGCTCGAGCAGGCCGGCAAGCTAATTAAAATAGATGAATATGAAAAGGCAAGGAAGCTCCTCTTTGAAGTAAAGAACCGGGACCTCTCAAAAAAATATGCCCCACTGGCACAACTGAAGATTGCGGAATCCTTTTTAACGGAGGGACAACCTGAACGTGCGGTTGAGGAGTACAGGAGATTCCTGCAGCTTTATCCCGACCATTCCCAGGCACCTTATGCCCAGTATCAGATCGCCCTTGTGCATTTCAAGCAGATTGAAGGGCCTGAAAGGGGTGCCGGCGGTGCAAGGAAGGCCCTGGAGGAATTTCAAAAACTGCTCAGGCTTTATCCAAGGAACCCTTACAGGGAGGTCGTAGAACTCAAGATAATGAAATGCCGGAATCTCATAGCTGAATATGAGTTCCTTGTCGGTAAGTTTTACTATAATAAGGGAGCCTATAATGCTGCCACAGGAAGGTTTCTCGGCCTGTTAAGGGAGTTTCCCGATTATAAGAAAATTCCTGAAGTCCTGTATCTTACCGGCATTTCATACAGAAAGCTGAACCGGACAGATGAGTCACTGCAGTACCTTAATGAATTGCAAAAACGTTTTCCCGACAGTGAATTCACTAAAAAAGCAGAAAAGGTTATGGCTGCAACCAAACCGTGAAATACTATCCTGTATTTTTAAATCCTGAAGGCAAAGGGTGCGTTGTAATCGGCGGGGGAAAGGTAGCTGAAAGAAAGGTGCTTGCCCTCCTTGATGCCGGTGCCTCAGTGACTGTTGTCAGTCCGGAACTTACTGAAAGGCTTGCCGGACTAAAGAGAGCGGGACAGATAGAACACACACAGAAGAGATATCATGATGGTGACCTGCAAGGGGCATTTATTGTTATAGCCGCCACATCTGATATGGATGTAAACCGTAAGGTCGCCGGGGATGCAGGAAATATTCCGGTAAATGTAGTGGACGTCCCGGCACTCTCCACTTTTATTGTACCTTCCGTTATAAAGAGAGGCAAGCTTACCATAGCAGTTTCGACTTCCGGGGCAAGCCCTGCCCTGTCAAGAAGCATCAGGGAGGAACTCGAAGACCTCTACACGGAAGAAGTAGGGGGGCTTCTTCAACACCTTGCCGAAATAAGGAAGACCTTAACGGAGTCGGATATTCCACCCGAGAAAAGGGCTGTTATTCTCAAAAAAATCGGCAGCAGGGAAGTCCTGCAGATTGTCAGGGTGGAAGGCCCTCAGGGGGCTTTAAGGCATATTCAGGATCTGCTCCTCGATCACTCCGGCTGAAATCCGTCCTCAGGATTGCAAGCTTGCAGACCGACAATGAAAACAAACGCAAACAATTCCTGGTTATGATTCTTGTGATATGAACTGTCGGTTATAGCGAGAAGTGAGGGGGATGGAAGAACTCCATCCCCCGGGACAAAACATTAGTTATTTGATTGCATCCTTCAAGCCTTTACCTGGGATGAACTTCGGAACCTTGGCAGCGGCTATCTTAATTTCTTCGCCTGTTCGCGGGTTACGACCCTTTCTGGCTTTTCTCTTGGTGACCGAGAAAGTACCAAAACCAACAAGCGTTACCTTCTGATTCTTTTTGAGAGACTTCCTGATGTTGTCCAGAACAGCATCCAGCGCCTTGCCCGCATCTACCTTGCTCAACCCGGCATCTGAAGCAACCTTGTCAATGAGATCAGACTTTGTCATTTAATCTTCTTCCCCCCTTTTCTTTTAAGAGATTGTTTTGATTTTAATAAACCATTTGAGGTCTGAACGGCCTGCATTCAACCTCTTTGATAAAACTTGCATAGTGAATGCCTTGTTTGGTATATTTTCTTAATCACGGAACTTCCGAGTTTCAGACAAAAAAGACCCGTTGTACCAAGGGACCGGGATTATTAGTTTTCAGTGGGGGGTTACGGTCTTTAAAAGGTTCTTGAATAACAGTAGCAAGAAAAATTTTTTTTGTCAAGAAAAAAATTAACAGATTGCTTCTTTTATTGCCTTCAGAAGGGGTTTCACCTCTGAATCCCTTATCGTTCTTGCATCAATGACAACGGTGCCTGCTCTTATCCTTGTAATTACTGCAATAGCCCCCCTCCTCAGACGCTGCTCTACAGCCGGAGCCGACATTCCCTTCACCTTCAGTGTTACCACATATGTCGGCAGGCATACCCCCGGCAGGGAACCGCCGCCGGCCTGTGACTCGTCCTTTTCAATGGAGACCTGGGCATTCCCGACATCCCGCCTTATCAACAACTGAATCTTCCTGGCGCGTCTCTTTATTATCTCATCCCCCTGAAGGAGAGTCCTCAGCACAGGTATCTTCTCCCTTGCCTTTTCAGGGTCGGCATGAATGAGTAATGTTGCCTCCAGCGCAGCGAGGGTCAGCTTGTCTATCCGTACAGCCCTTGCAAGGGGATGTCGGGCTATTCGCTCTATCAATTCCCTCCTGCCGACGATTATTCCGGCCTGCGGCCCTCCAAGGAGTTTGTCGCCACTGAAAGTTACAATGTCCACCCCTTTACCGACCACCTCATGAACAACGGGCTCGTCATGTATCCCGTAGGGGCTCAGGTCGGTAAAGCATCCGCTGCCGAGGTCGAACATAACAGGCACTCCCATTCTTTTGCCAATCCCGACAAGCTCTCCAATTGATACATCCTCTGTAAATCCGATCACTTTATAATTGGACTGATGAACCTTGAGGAGCAGGGCGGTCTGCTCATCTACAGCTCCTTCATAGTCCCCTGAATTTGTCTTGTTTGTGGTTCCAACCTCTTTTAGCAGTGCCCCACTCTGCAGCATAACATCGGGAATCCTGAAGGACCCTCCAATCTCAACAAGCTCTCCCCTGGAGACTATAACCTCCCTGCCCTTTGCAATTGCACTGAGGCAGAGCAACACGGCCGCTGCATTATTGTTAACAACAACGGCATCCTCAGCACCGGTGATATCCTTCAATATCCACCTGATGTTGTCATACCTCTCTCCCCTCCTGCCCTCCTCAAGGTTATATTCGAGATTGGAATATCCCGTGGCAACCTCCATGATATTGTTCAATACATCGAGGGGCAGTGGCGCCCGGCCAAGGTTGGTATGTATTACCACCCCTGTTGCATTTATTACAGGCCTTAGTCTCCTCGCTACAAGTTTCTCTATCTTTATCTCAATATCGCTGGATATGGCGTTGAGGCTGACATCAGGGGTGAAGCCTTCCAGTATCTCCCCCCGTTTAAAGGCTATAATATCCCTGATAGCACGTAAAATGTATCTTCTCGGGTAGGACTTCAGCCATTTAAGTCCGTGAGGGCTTTTCAGTACCTCGTCCACTGAGGGGAGTTTTCTTAGAAGTTTCTTGTGCTCCATAATAATTCTTTTGACTTGAGCGATTTATAAATCTGACAGATTATGCAGCAATCCCGAAATTACTCAATTCAGGCAATATATAATCCCCTTTGAGCAGGTGATAAGGGATATGCTGCAAATATTTTGCCCACCCTGCTTATTATACCTGAATGTAATTGCACTGTAAATAGCTCAGTGTCGTTGCAAAATGAAAATGTTATCTATTTCAGTAAAGGCGAAGTTGTTAATTCGGCAAATTTTAGCTGGTTGAATTCAGGGATGACAAACCAAGGGTTGATGCAGCAGGTTCTTAAGTGGTTGGTTTTGACGAACATGTCTTTCTGAATAGTTGCCGGTTTAATAAATCATTTAACCCTGCACTTTGGTTTGAAAAGAGATTTCAGAGAGGAACTATATGATGGAAAGATAAATCCTTGTTTGACAGAAAAGGGGCGATAACTCTGTGGCAAAACGGGAGAAGTGGTCTTTGACAAACCCACTTCTCCCGTCTCAGTTCCCTTTCGACGGGTCTTCGTTCATAGCTTTATTATCTCTAACGTTACTGATATTATAATATTTCATGTTACCTATCTTGGAACCAAACAGCAAATCTTTTAAGCTTTTTGACTTGGATTTACTTTCTTTTCTGGCACGTTCAATTATACGTGCTCTTGTTTCCAGGAAAACTTTTCTTGATTCCGGCTTCATTTTATGACCTCCTGTATAAACTGTATATGTGAATCACATCTTTAGATTTTCATCTAATACTTAATTATAACATTTTTTTACTAAATTATCAGCTTTCATCCTGACTGTCTCTTTTACCGGAAATATAATCCTCGTTTTCCTTTATCCGGTTAAATATTTCTTCTGTCATAACTTCGTCGTAGATATGCGAGGATATGTTTCTATCCTCCAGCATATCAAGCGCAACTTCTGCATCCTGCAGAAAGCCACGTCTTGCAGCCTCTTTCAAACAGGATCGTGGCCCTGCACACCTGTAACCTTCATATCCAAGAAATATTTTAATGGTTTTCCAGAAAGTTTCAAAGGTAAACTCAAATCGTTGTATCACTCCATCCCCTGTCAAGTTCATCACAGGACTTTAACAATTTCGTCCATTATTCTTTTCTCATCCATACATTACTCCATTACTCCATTGCTCTGTATTGAGGCCTTTCACATGATTATTATAGCAGACTACATATCTATAGACTTTATCTGTAAAGATTCCAGGCGAGCGTTTTTATGCAAGATGCTTGCTGGATTCCCTTTCCAGCCAACCCCTGTTGGATAAAACTCTTTATTCTTCCTTACCCCTGTTTATTTCCTGAAGAAGCATCCCTGATTTCTAAGCAGCTATCTTTACTGTTTGTACCAGAATCCCTCCAGCTTTGTCAATTTGTAAATTGATTGCCACGGTTGAACAGGCAAAAGATCAGGTTATTTTTGAGCAGGCCATGAGTCCTGACTTGACCGACTCCACAATGGAAGCCAGGTTTTCCCTGTTTCTGTCAGGAAGACTCTTTAATGCCCGGATACGGTCCGCATAATCCCCTGTAACAGAAAGCGCCTCATCTATCAGGTCCAGCAGATAGTTCTTCCTGAACCCCAGGTTTCTGGTAAACCGCACAAGGGCTTCTGCCAGCTCAAAACCTTCTCCATATTGCCCAAACGGCATAGGGGTCAACATGTTGTGTATGCTGTAAGCCCGCATGGGGGTCGGGTCGTAAACAGGCGAGAAGGCAAGAGTTTTTCCCCTGTTTATAATCGAGAGGTTTTCGAGGTGCATATCCCCGTTACCTGTTGCCAGGGCGAACAAAAGCCGTTTCAGAAAATACTGTTTTGCTGACTTCCTGTCCGTAACAAGGTCAATCGGAGAGCGGTCAATGGCACGTCCGATTGCATCATAGGTGGTACTGTAAGGGTTTGTGATACTACGATCGCCTGAAGCGAATATGGAATATAGGGTTTCGGTAAGCAGAGGATTGCAGTTCCTGTCACGGTCAAACCTCTCGATAACAAATGTCGGGATACCGTTAATCACGGTTTTCCACCTGCGCGGCACTTCAAATCCTGCCTCTTCGTGTATATTCAGGGCCAGGGATTCAAGCTCGATAATCCCCGGATAGCTCCTTGTCTGCTCAAACTTCAGGATTACATCCGTTATACCATGAGCACCGATTTTACTTGGAAGCCCTACCTGGCCGGTCCATCCGGTCTCGGGAATCGTCATTAAAAGTTTTGGGATAGCCCCGCCTACAGTAGGCGTGGCACCGATGATCTGAACAAACCCCGCGGCATCGTCATCAAACCAGGTCAGGAACTCTTTCAGGGAAAACCCGAACCTGTCGGAAATCTCAAAAAGGCTCTGTTTGACAGGAACAGAGTACCACTCAAAAGCCTTCTCATCGTCTTTGAATACATCCAGATGTCCAATCCCCCCGTGCCCGGCCATCATCAGTATCTCCCAGTCCGCATCAAAACCCCGTGAGGGGACAATTCCTTTTCTGGCCAGGTAGGCAAGAACGAGCTGCCTCTGAAAATTCTTCTCGCCTCTTGGCGGTATCAGGGACTGAATAGGGGGCAGCAGGTCAAAAAACTCGGTTCGGGGACGAACGATGGTTGTCTGCTGAATGATTTCCGGAGGGTATAGAATCCCGACTCCAGGCAGACCGGTCTTCAGAAAGTCCTCGCTATATGTAAAACGGCACTCGGAATCAGTCACATAGATGTGCCCCATCTTCACCGGCCGCATTCCTATGCGCGTCCAGACAACTGCTTCACGGTCAGTCTTCACGGAAAAGACCTCCTGAGAGGATTTTTTCTAAAACAGGTTCTACAGGAACCAGCGTTACTTTCAGCCCCACGGCATTGGCCAGCCGGATGAGGGTGGAAAGCTGCATGTCGGATGCCTTTTTGGCACGGGAGAGTGTTTCCTGTGATATCCCTGACTTCCGGGCAATCTCTTTCTGTTCAAGACCCTGCTTTTTCCCTGCAAGAATAATCTGATCGAGCAAGGCTGAATTTACATCCTGCATATACTTGACTCCTTTGTCAATTGTTATATTTATAATAGCTTAAATTGAGTTGTTTGTCAATTGTTGAATTGATTGAAAGGTCAATTATAAGGCTATCACTTGACATAGTTGACTTGAGTGTCAATTGACGCTCAGGGAATTCCGGGGGGGCTAATTGTTTATCAGAAACTCAAGATACTTGCGGCTCTTTTTGGCCTTGATCTCTTTTTCTCTCTTCATTGCCTCAGAACGGGTGTTATATTTTTCAGTGTAGACGCATAACCAGGGTCCCTTGTTACGCTTTGTATGCCTGGTTCCGTGATAATCAGGATTATTGTGCTGGGAAAGCCTGCGATCCAGGTTGTCCGTATGGCCGATATAGTATTGGGAGGTTGTTTCGCTTTTTAATATGTATACGATGTAGGACAATGTTATGCGGTCTTCTTTTTGAACTTTAAGACAAGGGTTGGCTCCCCGGGCCGGACTCGAACCAGCGACATGGTGGTTAACAGCCACCCGCTCTGCCAACTGAGCTACCGGGGATCATGCCTTTCACTGCCTAACTATTCTACTCCGGCAACCCTGTCATGGTGGTTAATCCCGAATGCTTTCGGGACTCTGCCAACTGAGCTACCGGGGATCATGCCTTTCACTGCCTAACTATTCTACTCCGGCAACCCTGTCATGGTGGTTAATCCCGAATGCTTTCGGGA
>CAZXDE010000011.1:0-21176 GCA_964639515.1 uncultured Thermodesulfovibrio sp. | reverse complement strand
TTCAGCGATCCCGGCAAACTCTTCCATGCTCAGGGTTTCAGCTCTCCTCCGGGGATCTATCCCTGCAGCAGGCAGGATATCCTTTATATCTTCAGACAGGGGTTTGAGGGAGTTCGAGAGGGTCTTTCTCCTCTGCGAAAATGCTGTCTTGATTACCCTGAAGAAGAGCTTTTCATCGGGGACAGAGATACGCGGTTCAGCTAATATCCTTAAATGAACCACGGCAGAGTCTACCTTTGGCGGGGGTTTAAATGCCTCTTTCGGTATGAAAAAGGCTATGTCGGTCTCAGCATAATACTGGACCATGAGTGAGAGCACACCATAATCCTTCCCGCCCGGAGGGGCTACTATCCTTTCCGCCACCTCCTTTTGAACTGTAAGGGTTGCAGATATAAGCCTGTCCCTGTGGGCAAGGAGCCTGAAGATTATCGGTGTTGTTATGTAGTAGGGGATATTGGCCACCACCTTGAACGGGGGGAGTGTGTGATATGGGTATTTCAGGGCATCAACACAGAAGAGTCTTATGTTCCTTATTGCCGAGACCTTTTTTTTAAGATGTTCGCAGAGATATGGGTCAAGCTCTATGGCTATAACCTCTCTTGTTTTTTCAGATAACATGAAGGTGAGGATGCCCTTGCCGGGGCCTATCTCTACCACTGTGTCATCAGGTGCGAGGTCTGCTGCGTCTATCAGTCTCTTTAGTATGAATGGGTCAAAGAGATAATGTTGTCCGAGTTTGCGTTTCAGGATAACTCCTTAAATTTTTGGATTTGTATGCGTTACATTATACCCTATACCTTACAAAATAGGCCTTCTATTGATTTGACACCATTTGAATCAAACTGATATTATTCAAATCACTTGCTTGGCTTGCCGTCAAAGCAAAAAATCAAAATTTCACTGAGAAGTTCATGGAAAAAAACAGTGACGGAAAAAGGGGAACCATGGGTGTGGGGAATTTACTGAAAGAAAGTTTTGGACTAATCAGGGAGCATATCATTGTAATTATGCCTCCTGTATTCGTCTCTTTTATCATCGGTTGTCTTTCAATCGTGATAATCGGGATAAGAATGACTGCAATGGAGCCTGATGCAGTGGGTGAACTCGGGCGAGGGATGCCGGACCTTATATTTGCAAAATCCGTCTTGTCCGTAGTGGGATGGATCTTTTATGGTTTTTCTCAGGGGATGGTAGCCTCCATGATGGTTGAGTTGGAAGAGAAAGGACGAACATCAATCGGTTCCGGGTTCGGCCGTGCTAACGAAATGATCTTCAGCCTTATGGTTGCCGGGTTTATTGTTGGTGTCTTGTTACTTCCGGGCTTTAGCTTTATGTTATTTATTATCCCGGGATTAATTGTTACGTTTATTCTTATCTTCACTTTTGTGGTTATAATGCTTGAAAAAAGAGGCCCTGTTGATGCGATGAAAAGGAGTGTTCAGATTGTAAGAAGCAACCTCTCCGATACCTTTAAGTTATTTGCCGCCATTATAGGAATAGGGTTTTTCCTGATGATTATCAGCATGATATTAAACAAACTGTCTCTTATAGGGATTTTGGCATCAATGGCCCTTACCGGTGCTTATATGGGATATACCTATGTGGTTTTTATAAAGGCTTACCGGAAGTTTAAAGAAGAGGGGTCGGGTTTTCCCCAAGATTAGTCTTTTGGGTCCAGGGGAGGGAATATTACCATGCAAGAGATAATTAAAGGTCTTGTACAGAAAAACAATACAAAGATTTTCATGATCGTCCTTGACGGGCTTGGTGGCCTTCCTTTTGATGGCCGTACCGAGCTCGAGACCGCCAGGATTCCTAATCTTGATACCCTTGCAAAGACCTCTGCAACGGGGTTGCATACGCCGGTTGCATACGGTATTACACCCGGGAGCGGTCCGGGACATCTCGGTATCTTTGGTTATGACCCTTTTAAGTGGCGGATAGGCAGGGGAGTGCTTGAAGCGCTTGGTCTTGGTGTTGAACTGAAGAGCACGGATGTTGCTGTGAGGTGTAATTATGCCACTATTCAGGAGGGCTTGATAAAGGACAGGCGGGCCGGCAGGATACCTACTGAAAAGGGTAAAAAACTAACGGAGAAGTTGCAGAAGGCGATAAAGCAGATAGACGAGGCAGAGATTATCTTCACTCACGGCATGGAATACAGGTTTGCCGTGGTCTTTCGATTCCCGGAACCGCTTGAGGAGGGTTCAGCCGAGGTTAATGATACCGACCCCCAGAAGGCCGGCAAACCCCCACTGAAACCGGTGCCCGCAAACCACCAGTCCGACAGGGTAGCGAGGATTGCAGAGAAACTTGTCGAGAGGGTGAGGGAGATACTCAAGGACGAAGAGGTAGCAAACTATATACTTCTGAGGGGTATTGCACAGGTACCGTCAATTCCAACCTTTGAAGAGGTTTTCGGCCTTAAATCCCTTGCCATTGCCGTATATCCCATGTACAGGGGGCTGGCGAGGCTTATAGGTATGGAAACACCCCCTGTCAATGGTGACATAAAAGAAGAGATAGAATTTATGAAGGATAATCTTGAAGATTATGACTTCTTCTTCGTTCATGTTAAGAAAGTGGATTCCTATGGGGAGGATGGAGATTTCGAGGGAAAGGCAAGGAAGTTTGAGGAGTTTGATGCCTTTCTTCCCGGCATACTTGAGCTGAACCCTGATGTCCTGATTATCACAGGAGACCATTCAACCCCTGCTGTAATGAAGTCACACAGTTGGCACCCTGTGCCCGTAGTTTTAAATTCTCCCTATGTCTATGGCGGACTGAGCCAGGCATTTACCGAGAGGGAATGCCTCAGAGGAGAGCTTGGAATATTCCCTGCTATCCATATCCTACCCCTTGCACTCGCCAATTCCGGCAGACTCAAAAAGTTCGGGGCATAAAGGGGATGAAGATTGAGTATTGATTCCCTCAGAGAGCAATGAGTTCTTCAATAAACAATAGACGATCGTCAATCGTCAATCGTCAATCATTCATCGACACCCACTGTCATCTTGAGATGGCTGATTTCGATCCTGACAGGGATGACGTTATAGCCAGGGCCGGGGATGCTGAAATAGCGGCAATTATTACCATCGGCTCCGACCTTAAGGGCTCGGAAGGGGCAGTGAGGCTTGCCGGGGAATACGACTTTATATATGCAGCAGTCGGTATCCATCCCCATGAAGCAAAGGACTACACCTCCGATACAGCAGAGAAGTTAAGGCAATGGTCAGAAGAGAAGAAGGTTGTTGCAATTGGTGAGACCGGGCTTGATTACCACTACGACCACTCCCCACGGGATGTACAGCGGGAGGTCTTTGAGAGACAGCTTGGCCTTGCCCTGGAACTCGACCTTCCTGTGATTGTCCATTCCAGGGAGGCAAAGGCTGATACGTTGAATATCCTCTCAGAGTCAGGCATCAGCCGTGGTGTCCTGCACTGTTTCTCCGGGGATATGGATATGGCGGAAAGAGTGATGGCAATGGGTTTGTATATCTCCTTTGCGGGGACTGTAACGTTTAAAAACGCTAAAAGACTGCAGGAGATAGCAACAGGCATACCTGATGAGTACCTGCTTATTGAGACTGATGCCCCCTATCTCTCACCGGTTCCGCTGAGGGGCAAAAGAAACGAGCCTTCCTTCCTGTTGCATACGGCCCGGAAGCTTGCCGAGCTCAGGGATGTGGGTGCCGGGGATATTGCAAGGATAACCACACTGAATGCAGGGAGACTCTTCGGGATAGGAGGGTTTTCCCCTGAGGGAAAGATTGCCTACAAGATAAGGGACTCCCTTTATCTTAATATCACCAACCGCTGCACAAATGCGTGCACCTTCTGTATCAAATTTCATTCCGACTATGTAAAAGGACATAACCTCAGGCTTGACCATGAGCCCGGGATTGAGGAGATGAAGGAGGCAATAGGTGATCCTTCAGCATATAGAGAGGTTGTATTTTGCGGGTATGGTGAACCCCTGATGCGTCTTGACCTGGTCAAGGCCCTGGCTATGTCGATAAAGGACAACGGCGGCAGGGTGAGGATAAATACCAACGGGCAGGGTAATCTGATCCATGGCAGAAATATCCTGCCTGAACTTCAGGGAATTGTTGATTCCATATCCATAAGTCTTGATGCGCAGGATGAGAGGACCTACAAAACCCTTTGCAGGCCCGTTTTAAAGGGCGCCTACAAAGGTATTCTCTCTTTTATAAGGGAAGCCGTAAAATATATACCGGATGTAACTGTTACGGTTGTTGATGCGCCGGGGGTGGATGTGGAGAGGTGTAAGGAAATTGCGAGGGAATTAAATGTAAGATTCAGGCTCAGGCAGTATAATCTTGTGGGTTGATTTAACCCACAAGATACAGGCAGGCCAGGACAACCTTTGGGTCAAACTGTTTGCCCGCACATGTTATGAGCTCCCTGACGGTTTCTTCAATAGTCTTCTTTGCAGGTATCGCTTAATTCGGTTGCCGTGGCTTTCAGGTCTTCTTTAAGCCTATTTGTTTCCAAGTTGTTCAAGTACCAACTCCAGAAGGATTCGCGGGCTGAAAGGTTTTGTTATATAGCGGTCAACTCCGCACTTGATTCCCAGCTTTTCATCATCCTCCTGCCCCTTCGCCGTTAACATGAACACCGGTATCTTTGCAAGCTCAGGATCGGTCTTTATTGTTTTGCAGATGCTTATTCCGCTGATTTCCGGCATCATCCAGTCAAGGATGATCAGGTCAGGCATTTCCCTGCGTATTACATCGACAGCGTTTTTGCTCTCTCTGAGAGTAACAACCTCAAGCCCTCCACGTCTCAACTTGTCCTCGATCATCATCAGTATAAAGGGTTCATCATCAATTACCATCACTTTAGGCATCATTTAATCTCCTGTACGGCAGGTTGACAATAACGGTTGTTCCTTTAGTTAATCTGCTCCTGATATCAATGCTTCCGTGGTGTATCCGTACGATTTCTTTACACAGGGCGAGCCCGAGCCCGGTACCTTTGGTCCTTTCTCCGTGTGTCCCCCTGTAAAAGCGTTTAGTCAGGTTTGCCATGTCATTTTCGGGAATCCCCCAACCCGTGTCGGATACTTCCAGTATAACATACTCACCGGAATATCTTACTCTCAGATTGATGTAACAGCCCGGGTCGGAGTATTTTACGGCATTATCAAGGAGGTTAAGAAGGAGTTGCCTTAGCTTTTCCCTGTCACCATAAAACCCTTGGAT
This sequence comes from uncultured Thermodesulfovibrio sp., assembly GCA_964639515.1. Classification (GTDB taxonomy): domain Bacteria; phylum Nitrospirota; class Thermodesulfovibrionia; order Thermodesulfovibrionales; family JdFR-85; genus BMS3Bbin07. Next base: position 15,951 of record CAZXDE010000011.1, on the reverse strand, counting down.
TTCAGGGTCTATTTCTGTCAATAGGGAAATGTTCTTGTTTGTGACCGTGGCATCAAGAACTCTTCTCACGGATTCAATAATTTCGGAAAAATCTATGTTACTAAAGCTTATGGCTTCCTTACCGCTTTCGATCTTTGAGATACTCAGCAGCTCCGAAACCATTTCAGAGAGTCTCATCCCCTCTTCATAAATGGTCAGAAGATATTTCCGGGCCCTTTCGCTCTCAATGTCTCCATCAATGAGCATTTCAGTTAATCCAACTATTGCCGACAGGGGAGTTCTGAACTCATTGGAGACGGAACAAATAATATCCGTCTTCATCCTGTCTGTCTCTCTTTCACTGGTGACATCCCTGAAGACCTGTACCGCCCCGCAAATTCTGTTGGCAGAATCCAGGAGAGGAAGTGAGCTTACATGAACTACCTTTCCTCTTTGCTGAACAAACTCTGCAGATGCCTTTTCTCCCTTGAGAGACTTTACTACAGGGCAGGCATTCCCTTCTGCAGGCTCATTGAAAATCTCCGTGTAGTTCCTGCCTGCAAGATTGCCGGCCGGTATCCCCAATATCCTTTCTGCAGAACGGTTAGCTGATATAATCACTCCATTGGTATCTACAGTGCAGACACCTTCAGACATGGCATTCAGGATAGCTTCAGCCAGACCGCGGTCAATGCTCATCTCTTCGTAAAGCCTGATATTCTCAAGGGCCAGTCCGCTCATCTCACCAACCGCTTTCAACAAGCGTTCCTCTTCCATGGTAAAGAAGTGCTCCTTGAACTTAAAGAGGCAATAGACCCCGAGTACACGTTCTCTACCTTTTACAGGGATGCAGCCGTAGCCCTTTATGCCTTTATCCTTAAATGCAGATACAGATATCCTGCTATCGGAACTCAGGTCTGAGGATGTCATTACCTCACCGGTAACAGCGACTCTTCCAGGTATATCGTCACCAAGTTTTATCCTGACAGCACTTGAAATACATTGTTCAGTTACTCCCCGGTGGCAGGAACATTTAAGCGTGCGGGTCTTCTCGTCGATAATGAATACGCAACCACCGTCCATATCAAGCGCCTCCATGAGCCTGTCAATCACGCTTGAGAAAATCTCCTCTGCCTTTATGGATTGATTTATAATAGAGGCGATGGAATTCAGGAGGATGAGTTCCCTGTTCCTCCTGTTAAGCTCATCCATGTGCTTAACACGTTCCGTTACGTCTCTCATGATCTCGAGTGCCTCAACGACCTTGCCTTCGGAATTTCTGACAGGAGAGGATACGACCTCGGCATAGCACTTGTTTCCACCCTCGTCATAATGTTCATGTATGGTCCTCCAGGTTCCACCATTGGTAAAGACCCCCTGAATGGGGCAGTCCTCACCTTCCATCCAGCAGGGCCTGGAAGAATTATGAGTGATTTCATGACATTTTTTTTCGGTAATGTTATTACCATACCTGGTGAGGGCGGCAACATTGGCCTTCAGTATCCTGTAATCACTATTGATAATCAGTATTGAGTCTTCAATGCTATTCATTATTGTCTCGAGGTAGTCCCTTGATTCCTTAAGTTCCTTTACCAGTTTGGCCTGCTCCCTGAAGTCCTTTATAATCCCTATCTTGCCGACAACTTCACCATCCCTTATTATGGGAGCACCGGTTATAAGTACGGGTATCTGCGAGCCATCTTTTGCAGTGATGTTAACCTCATATATGGAATGCTCTCCCCTGTGTCTCTTCAAGCCGAGTTCTTTCTTCATTATCATTGCATTTTCCGTGTCGAGAAAATCATAGATTGATGATCCGACCACTTGATTACGCTCATAACCGAACACCTTTGTAAAGGCCGGGTTTATGTCAACTATTATATCATTTATATCGACCACCCACAGGGCATCCATCATTGCCTTCACATAGATATCCTTATTCTGTAATTCTTCCGTCTTGGCCCTGAGATTGGTTAACATTTCATTGAATATCCTTGTGACCTCTCCGAGTTCATCCGCTGAATAGACAGGGATTTCTATGTCAAGATCCCCCCCCTTTACAGCTTCAGCCCCGGCATAAAGGGCCTTGACGGGGTTAAGAAACCTCCTCGAAAAAAAGATGGAAAGTATAAACGCAAGAAAAAAAGCATAGAAGGAGATACTCAGGAGGTGCGTGAATATCTCCTGAAAGAGTTTATCCTCAATGGCACGGGCATCACTGAGCTTGCCTTTCTCTATAAGAACCTCCATGTTTGTAAACATCCCTTTCAGGTCTTTACGCAAAGAGAAGGAAAGGGGCAGTATGAGGGCAATCGAGAAGATGAGAAAGGTTACAAGGAATTTATATATGAGTTTTATTTTAAACATCATATCAGGTAAAAAAGGAGCAGTTGGGCTGTTAAAATGATAATAACCGATAATGCCACGATTATGAGAGGTTTAATCCCTTCCTCCGTAATAGATTCGAAATCAACCGACATCCCGATTGCGGCCAGTGCGGTAGCGAGGGAAAAGCGGCTGATGGGTGCAGAGATGTCAGAGAGCCGGCCGAGCTTGAATATGTTTACCGCAATAGCAAGGAGAACAAAGACGGCTATGAACCAGGGGACATAGATGCGCCGGTCTTTTTCCCTCGAAAGAAAAACGGTCAGAGTTACAAGGAAGATGAGAAAAGACATTCTGAGGAGTTTATATTTAAGGGCTATTGTCACACACTCGGTTCCGTATGCTGATGCCGCTACCTTGATCTGTCCGATCATCGGCAATGTTGTGCCGGTAATAAAGGCAAATTCTTTTATCCCTAGGTCAAAGTAGTTTGCAAATAGAGGATAGGCTATCATCCCGAAGAGACCGTAGATCATCACAACAATCAATGATATGGAAGTCTCTTCACTGTCTGATTTTATCAGAGGAGAGACAATTGCAATTGCTGATGCCCCGCAAATTGACATGCCGGTGGCAAGGAGTATCCGAATATTTTTTCTCAACCCAAACCATTTTGCTGAGAAGTAGACAAGGGTAAACATTGCAATAAAGGTGAGAAAGACCAGGGGGGTCATGGCAAGGTCAATATCTCTTATCGAGAGCTGTGCACCATAAAGGGCTATCCCTACAGGGAGGAATATCTTGATTGCAAGATCAATTCCATTATTCAGAAAGTCTCTATCCTCCAGGATGTTGGAAAATAACATCCCGAGGATTATCGAGATTGCCAGGGCATCAAAAGTGGGATGAATATAGGAGAGGATAAAGGCAATAACTGCAATAACGAGTGATATTGTCAGACCGGAAAGTTTCTTTACCATTACCTTTAAACTTACCATAAAAGATCTTTTTTTTCAAGCTGATGACATTGTATGCCTTCATCAATTCACGGCAGACTTGTAACGTTTTGAGATTGCTTCGTTTCACTCGCAATGACGGAAAAGACTCGCAATGACGGAAAAGACTCGTAATGACGGAAAAGGTTTTCGTAATGTCATCGCGAGGATCGTTAGCACGGTAGTTGAGGACACAAATGAGTTATAATATTCAGATGTTAAGAGCGATAATCATTATAGGCTTTTTGGGTATATTGGCAGGTGTGTTATCAGGGGTCGTTTTCCGGAGCCTCTCCGACCTGCCAAAGATTGAGGCCCTTGAGGAATACAACCCTATGGAGGCATCAAAAGTCTATTCCTCTGCAGGTGATGTTATTGCCGAGTATTATGTTGAGAGGCGTACCTTTGTTCCGTTTTACAGAATACCCCGGTATGTGAAGAATGCATTTGTGGCAATTGAGGATGAGAGGTTTTATAAGCATCATGGTATTGATTTTATCGGGATAGCAAGGGCCCTGTTTTATGACATCAAGGCAGGCAGGATTGTTCAGGGCGGCAGCACTATAACGCAACAGCTTGCAAAGCTGCTGTTTCTCAAGCCCGAGAGGAATATTTCAAGGAAGATAAAGGAGGCGGCATTATCCATACAGATTGAGAAGAGGTATACAAAGGATGAAATAATAGGACTTTACCTGAACCAGGCATACTTTGGCACCAAGGCATACGGAATTGAGGCTGCATCCCATACATATTTTAATAAGTCCACGGAAAAACTGACACTTGCAGAGGCTGCCCTTTTGGCAGCCATCCCGAGGGCGCCTTCATATTATTCACCATTCAAGCACCCTGAAAAGGCACTTAAGAGGCGAAACCTTGTCCTCGGAAAGATGTTAAAGCTCGGATATATAACTGAAGACGCATATAATGCAGCATTGGAAGAACCCCTGCCCGACAAGGTTCACAGAAGACGTTACAAGGCCCCGTATTTTATTGAGTATCTGAGAGATAGACTTGAACGCAGATACCCGGACAGTCTCTACACAGCGGGCCTGAGGATATATTCAACCCTTGACATGCATATGCAGGAGGTTGCAGAGAAGGCCGTAACCAAAGGTGTGCAGGCACTTGACAAGAGGATTGCCCCCGGTGTGCAGGCTGCCCTGCTTGCCGTGGATCTGGAGACAGGGGAGATCAAGGCTATGGTGGGGGGGACGGATTTCTGGCAGACTCAGTTCAACAGGGCAACGCAGGCATTAAGACAACCCGGCTCTGCATTCAAGCCGTTTGTATATCTGGCGGCACTGGAGAGGGGTTTTATCCCCGAAGACACGATCATGGATACCGAGGTGGGTTATCCAACGCCGGATAACAAGGATGTCTGGTCTCCGCGGAATTATGAAAAACAATACAATGGCGAGGTAACACTCAGGTATGCACTCGCACACAGTCTGAACTCGGCAACGGTATGTCTTGCCGATACGATAGGGATTAAGAATGTTGTCAGGACGGCAAGGGAGGTAGGGATACGCCACAAGGTCAAACCCTACCTTTCATCGGCAATCGGGGCATCAGAGGCGACACTTATGGATATGGTCTATGGGTATGCAACACTTGCACAGGGGTACAGGCTGAAACCACTATTTATCGACAAGGTTACCGACCGTGATGGACTAACCCTGGAGGAGAATTACCCGGGGGCAAAAAGGGTCATTGATGAAGCAGTGGTGGATGAAATCAGGGATATGCTCCGTTCTGTTATTCTTCATGGTACCGGGAGAATGGCCAGGGTAATCAGGCGGCCTGTTTATGGAAAGACGGGCACAACCAATGACTACACTGATGCATGGTTTGTTGGTTTCGATGACAGACTGGCCGTAGGAGTATGGGTTGGAAGGGATGACCATACCCCTATCGGCAATAAGGAGACAGGGGCAAGGGCAGCCCTTCCGATATGGATAGAGTTCATGAAAAACTACCGCTGAATCATGGTTTGTCGGAAACTCCCCGACGGATACGGAGGTTTAAAATCTCTCATATAATTATTGATGGATACAATCTCATCGGGATTCAACACAGGGACCTTGAGTCTCAGCGAAGGGGTCTTCTCAGGAGACTGATTGAGTACAGGAAACTCACAGGGCATGATATAACCCTGGTCTTTGATGGGCATGGTGGCGTTTCATCCAAAGAGACGGTAAAGGTCGAGGGTGGTGTCGGGATAATCTTCTCGAGAATCGCCAAGAAGGCGGATGATGTGATAAAGGAGATGCTTGTCCGGGAGAAGAAGTACTTTATCGTGGTCAGCTCTGACAGGGAGGTGGCTGACTTTGCCTGGGCTCAGGGGTCCGTACCGGTTAGTTCCGCTGATTTCCTCGGAAAGCTCAGCCGTGCGTTAAGAGAGAAAGAGTTTGCAGGTGATGAGGGAATGATGGATGAATTAACAGAGAAGATGCTTGGTGATGAAGAGGAAGAAGATGAGTGGTCAGTCAGGAAGGGCTCTTCACACAGACTCTCAAAACGTCGGAAGGCCGTAACGAGGGCCTTGACCAGGTTATAATGGGACTGAAATCCGGCAGGGTGAGGCCTGCAGACGCTGTTACTGTAATCTTTGTCTCGTTGTTTGCCTTGTTAACCCTGATTTATTATGGCTCTATTGCCTCTGCCGATAAACTGCTTGTTACCTATATCTCATTGCTGTTCCTTCAATTGATCCTTATCAGGTATTCTCCTGAACAGGGGTTTTTAAAGTTCTTTCATGACATTGTTTTTCCTGTAATGGCCGTATTCCTTGTATTTAACACCATGACGGAGCTTGTTCCGGGCGTAAACCCCGTAGATATTGATTTCAGGCTCATACGGGCCGACTACTGGTTGTTGGGAGGCTACCCTACGGTCTGGCTTGAAAGGATGATGAATCCCTACCTTACGGAGATACTTCAGTTAGCCTATACAAGCTACTATTTTCTTCCGCTTATTCTCGGGCTGGTTCTCAAGATAAAGAAGAAAAAGACCGAGTTTGATGAAGGACTGGCCTTTATCCTCCTCTGCTTTTATCTGTCCTACGTCGGATACATACTGTTTCCTGCCCTCGGTCCAAGGTATACGATGAACCACCTCCAGTCAATTCCCCTTGAAGGCACTCTGCTTTCCGAGAAGATATACAGTATACTAAATAGTATTGAAGGCATAAAGAGGGATGCCTTTCCAAGTGGACACACAGCAGTAACCCTGGTAGTTCTACACCTTGCATATCGTTACGAAAAGAGGCTTTTTTATATCTACCTGCCGATAACGGTACTTCTTTTATTTGCAACCGTCTATTGCCGGTATCACTATGTGGTGGATGTACTGGGGGGTATTGTATTGTATATGGTAACTATGATAATCGGGCAATGGGTTATCAGATCCTTTCGTAAATTCAGTTAATTCCCTGCTTTGTTTTACATCCTTGCATGGTTCAGGTTAATATATATGTCCGTGTTTATTTGAAGATGCACAATTTGTCGTTCAAATGAGGAGCAAACAGGTTTAGCGTAATGGAAGAACGGATTCAAAAGATACTTGCAAAAACGGGTGTTGCCTCAAGGCGCAAGGCTGAAGAACTCATCCTTGAAGGCAGGGTGGTTGTAAACGGAAAAACAGCCGTTCCCGGGATGAAGGCGGACCCTGAAAGGGACCATATCAGGGTTGACGGCAAGCGTTTGCGCGGGTCTGAGCCAAAGGTTTACATCATACTTAACAAACCTCCCGGTGTTCTTACAACCCTTGAGGACCCCGAAGGCAGGCCGACGGTACAGCAACTTCTCGGGAAGCTGAAGTTCAGGGTATACCCTGTCGGGAGGCTTGATTTTAATTCAGAGGGGTTGCTGCTGCTGACAAATGACGGAGATCTTGCCTACAGGATAATCCATCCTTCGCACAAGATACCCAAGACGTATCTTGTAAAGATAAAAGGGGTGATAGAGGAAAAGGATATAAGTAAACTGCGCAAAGGCATAATGCTTGATGATGGAAAGACTGCCCCTGCAAAAATAAAGAGGGTCCGGGCGCCCAGGGCAGAGAAGAATTCATGGCTTGAAGTAACGATTTATGAAGGCAGGAAGCGGCAGATAAGAAGGATGTTCGAGCGGGTGGGGCATACTGTGATGAAGCTCAGGAGGATCAGGATTGATGGTCTTGGTCTTGGGGATCTCAGGGCAGGGCAGTGGAGGTATCTGGATGAGGTTGAGGTGAAGAAACTGAAGAAAAGCCTTAAAATGTAAAGTGAAACAAAACTGGAGAGTTGGAGTTATGGAGTGCTGGAGTATTGGATTCTTAATTACTCCATTACTCCAATGCTCCATGAAGATTCAGGAGGTGTCATGTATAGAGACAGGAATTGCGGAGAGGTTGGAGAGGATGCTATCGGTAAGGAACTTACCCTCTCGGGATGGGTCTTCAGGAGACGTGACCATGGGGGGCTGATATTTGTTGACCTGAGAGACAGGAGCGGCCTTGTGCAGGTGGTATTCAGTCCGGATGTCTCTTCAGAGGCCCATGAGTCAGCCCATCTGCTCCGCTCGGAGTTTGTTATAAAGGTAAGGGGCAAGGTGAGCAGAAGACCTGAGGGTACGGAAAACCCCGATATCCCGACCGGTGCAGTTGAGCTCTATGTTGAGGAGTTAAATATATTGAGCAGGTCCGAGACACTTCCTTTTGTGCTGGAAGAGGCAGCAGAGGTTTCAGAGTCCCTGAGGTTCAAGTACCGCTACCTCGATCTCAGGAGACAGGAAATGCAGGGGAATCTTGTATTCAGGCACAGGGTTACAAAGCTCATGCGTGACTATCTTGACAGCGAGGGTTTTATTGAGATAGAGACCCCCATGCTTACAAAGTCAACCCCTGAGGGTGCAAGGGACTATCTGGTGCCAAGCCGTCTCAATCCGGGCCAATTCTACGCCCTGCCGCAGTCCCCTCAACTCTTCAAGCAGATACTGATGATGTCGGGGCTTGAAAGGTATTTTCAGGTCGTAAAGTGTTTCAGGGATGAAGACCTGAGGGCAGACCGTCAGCCTGAATTTACGCAGGTTGATATGGAGATGTCATTTGTTGAGCCCGATGATGTGATCTCCGCGATTGAAGGGATGTTGTCCCACCTCTTTAAGGAGACCCTTGGGGTTGAGATTGAGACCCCCATGCAGCGTCTCTCTTATAGAGATGCAATGGAGCGTTTCGGCTCTGACAAGCCCGACCTCAGATTTGGCCTGGAACTCAGGGAGATGGGTGACCTTGCAAGGGAGGGCAGTTTTAAGGTTTTTCTCTCCGCCCTTGACTCAGGCGGCAGGGTAAAGGCCGTTTGTGGCAAGGGGATGTCCGGGCTTTCAAGAAAAGAGATGGACCTGCTGACGGAGGAGGTCCGGTCCTTTGGAGCAAAGGGGCTGGCATGGATAAAGATTAAAGACGGGTTTGAATCGCCTATAGCGAAGTTTTTCCCTGAAAATGTCCTGAATGAGATGGCCCTGAGGCTTGAGGCAGAGGAAGGCGATATAATGCTCTTTGTGGCAGACAGGGAGGACGTGGTGCTTGATGTCCTTGGCAGGCTGAGGCTTGAGATAGCAAGGAGGCAGGGCCTCATCTCTGATGGATTCAGGTTCCTCTGGGTCGTTGACTACCCACTGCTTGAGTGGAATGATGAAGGTAACAGGTTTCAGGCAATGCACCATCCCTTTACTTCACCCGCAGATGCTGATATGGAAAGGATGCTTGGAGAGGACATAAATGACCGCAATGGGCTGGCCTCTCTCAGGGCAAATGCCTATGATATAGTGCTTAACGGTAATGAGATCGGTGGTGGCAGTATACGTATTCACAACCCGGAGGTCCAGAGCAGGATGTTTGATATCCTCGGGATATCCGCGGAAGAGGCAAGGATGAAATTCGGGTTTCTACTTGATGCCCTCCGCTTTGGCGCTCCTCCTCACGGTGGTATTGCCCTGGGGCTTGACAGGCTTGTAATGCTCATGGTTGGTGCAAGCTCTATCAGGGACGTTATAGCCTTTCCCAAGACTCAGAAGGCCGTTTGCCTGCTCAGCGGGGCCCCCTCACCAGTGGATGAAAGGCAGTTAAAAGACCTGCATATCAGGCTGGATGCAATCCTGGAGTAAGGCCTTCCGTCCTTTTTAATCCTCTTAGCTCCATTGCTGGTCCTGAAGTATTCATATTTTTGTCATATCCCCTTGATTTTTTTTCAAACATATGTTTTAATTGAACGTATGATTATCTGGAAGGAATCATGAGTCTATCAGAAACTAAAGAGAGAATCCTTGATTCTGCAGAATACCTCTTTGCCCGAAAAGGATTCCACAATACCTCCCTCAGGGCCATTACCGGCCGGGCCGGGGTGAATCTGGCGGCTGTTAATTATCACTTCGGTTCCAAGGAGGCACTCCTTGAGGCGGTTTTTCAGAGGCGTCTCGTGCCGTTGAACAAGGTCCGCCGGCAGAATCTTGAAGTAGTTCGTGAAACGGCACGGCAGGAGGGGAGACTCCCTGGTGTGAAAGAGTCCTTGCGGGCCTTTATTGAGCCAACACTTGCCTTCCCTAAATCCGGAACCGGAGCAGAAGACTTCATAATCCTGGTGGGACGGGCCATGTCCGATCCTGACGATACGGTAAGAGACGTCTTTATACGCCACATTGCGCCTTTGTTTCATCTGCTCTTTGACACCCTGTGCGAGGCCTTACCTGAGCTTTCCACAGACATTCTCTTCTGGCGGCTTCAGTTTGCCATTGGGGCCATGGGGCATGCCATATGCATGGCAGGAAAAAGTTATTCCTTACCCGAGGGTGTCACACCCGTCAGTGATGTGGAGTCACTGACTGCCATGCTCCTTGATTTTGTCGCAACAGGCATGGAGAGACCGTGAGAAGGGGTATAAAGATAGCGCTTTTTGTTTTCTTAATGCTGTTCGTAGGTTGTGCAGTGCACAGCCCTCAGTCCATAGAGCCCCCCATCCCTGTTCCGGCATCATTTACCGGACAAAACGCTACTGGTGCTCCGATAGAACGCTGGTGGGAAGCCTTTGGGGATGCTGACTTGAATCTCCTTATGGAGGAGGCCTTTTCCGGCAACCCCGACCTGGTGCAGGCGTATGAGCGTTTTGAACAGAGCCGGGCCGTATACCGCAGCAGCACGGCTGCCCGGAAGCCCTCTGTTGACCTGAAAGGGGAGTGGAGCAGGGAGGATACGCCAAGCTTTTTCGGCAACAACTCCGGCAACAGCTACATCTTATCCCTGGCTGCAGGCTTTGAACCGGACCTCTGGCAAAAGCTCAAATCCCGCACTATGGCTGCCGGCCTTGATATGGAGGCACTCCGTGAAGAGATCAAGACCCTATATATCAGCCTTTCCGCCCGGATTGCCGACCTTTATTATCTGGCGGCAGAGCAGCGTGCCCAGATGAAATTGACTGAACAGACCATCAAATCCTATACGGATATCCTGTCGCTGGTAGAGCAGCGTTACCGGGGGGGACTGGTACCCGCACTTGATGTTTACCAGGCCCGGCAGAACCTTTTCAGGGTCAGGGCCCGCAGGGCAGTTCTTGAGTCTGCGTTGAGGGTAACGGAGCACGCCCTCTCCGTTGCCCTGGGACATTATCCCGGCAATAAAACAACGGGTGGTCTGATTGAATTGCCTGAAACTCCTGCTGCCTTCCCCGCGGGTCTCCCCTCGGAGCTTCTTTCACGGCGTCCTGATGTCCGTGCAGCCCTTTTGCGTCTCAAGGCGAGTGACGCCAGGGTGGCGGTGGCTATCGCCGGGCGTTTTCCTTCTTTTAACCTGATTGGCAGTTACGGTACATCAAGCTTTGTTTTCAGTACAGGTGACATTCTCGGGAATTTCTGGAAGGTCCTTATAAACCTCTCACAGCCATTGCTGGATGGTGGCAGGCGCAGTGCGGAGGTGGATCGTTCAAGGGCCGTGTTCCGTGAAAACCTTGCCCTCTATCATAAGGCCGTCTTAAATGCCTTTCAGGAAGTGGAGGATGCCCTTGTAAGGAACCGCACTTCTGAAGAGCGTATCTCTCAGTTGCAGGGGCAGGCAAAAGCTGCAGGGTCGGCACTCCGCCTTTCACAAGCGCGCTACATGCAGGGCCTTTCCGGATATCTTCCGGTACTGATTGCACAGACACTCTATTTTGATACGCAGGGGCAGCTCCTGACGGCCCGCCGCCAGCTTATCTCCGACCGTATCACCCTGGCAAGGGCACTCGGAGGGGAATGGATGGAAGATGAAATTCAAAACCGTTTGACCGTCAACAATCATAAGGGAGGGGGCTCATGAGTTTCAGGAGCAAACTGTTCAGGATAGTTATACCGGTTATTATACTGATAGCAGGTTTTGTTGTTATGCGACTGCTGGTGCTGTCCCGCCCCGCTCCGCAGAAGGAGGTCAGGAGTAATCCCGGGGCCCTGGTTGAAATCCTGACTGTCAGCAGGAAGGACCATCAGGTTCAGGTCATTGGGACGGGTACGGTGCAGGCGAGGAGGGAGGCAAGTATCACTCCCCGCGTGAGCGGCCGGATTAAGTATATTGCCCCTGCGTTTATTGCCGGAGGTTTTTTTTCTAAAGGAGATATTCTCTTTGAGATAGAGGAAGTTGACTACCAATTGGCCGTAGTCCGTGCCAGGGCAGTCCTGGCGCAGGCCGAACTTGAACTTGCCAAAGTGAAAAGCAGTTCCCTGATTGCCCGCCGGGAATGGGAAGCCATGGCGGTGAATAATAGCGAAGAACCCAATCCCCTGGTACTCTATGAGCCCCAGATAAAGAAGGCCCGGGCTGATGTGGCAGCGGCCGGGGCTGCGGTGAAACAGGCCGAACTTGACCTGCAACGTACCCGCATATATGCACCTTTTGATTGCCGGGTTCGTTCTGAGGAGGTCGAAGCCGGGCAGTATGTACGTGCCGGCAGCAGTGTTGCTGTGGTGGCCGGGACTGAAACAGCCGAGATTGTTGTTCCCCTTTCCCTGGAGGAATTGCAATGGTTGCGTGTCCCTCGTCAGGGGGCTGAGGATAAAGGTTCTCCTGCTACGGTGAGAATTACCGTTGGAGAAGAATCCTTTGGAAAAAAATCCTTTAGCCGGCAAGGCCGGGTGGTTCGTTCACTGGGAGAGGTTGACCCCAAAGGGCGTATGGCACGGGTCGTAGTGGCTGTAGACGATCCCTATTACCTAAAAAAGCGGAGAAGTAATGGTGAGCCTGATCTGGAGATGGGCATGTTTGTGGAAGTTACATTCTACGGTGAGATACTGACCGGTGTAATTCCCATCCCGGCGAGTGCCCTTCGGGAGAATAATACCGTCTGGGTTGTGAACGGAGCGAACAGGCTGAATATCAGGCCGGTAACCGTAGTGCGGCGGGAGCAGAAGACCCTGTTGATCAGGGACGGCCTGAAGGAGGGTGAACGCCTGGTTCTCACGGCCATTTCAGGAGCGGCTGAGGGCATGAAACTACGGTTCCTGAATCAGGGGGCAGGACGGTGAGGGGTGCAGTCAAATGGATGGCCCGTAACCATGTGGCCGCCAACCTGCTCATGATAATCCTGGTGGTCGGCGGTCTGATCAGGATTTCTTCGATCAAACAGGAGGTTTTTCCGGAGATCAGCCTGGACACGATTCAGGTTACCGTAGCTTATCCCGGTGCCGGCCCTGATGAGGTGGAAGAAGGGATACTCCTTCAGATCGAAGAAAACCTTTCAGGTGTGGAAGGAATCAAGGAGATCAGGTCTGTGGCCAAGGAGGGTGTCGGTACGGTCAGGGCAGAGCTTTTGCCGGGGGAAAACCCGGACCTGAAGCTCCAGGAGATAAAGAGTGAGGTGGACCGGATTATCACCTTTCCGGTGGATGCCGAGAAACCCGTCATTACCAAGCTCCTTAACCGCTTTGAGGTGATTTCAGTTGTGGTCTACGGTGATGTCTCAGCCAGGGCGCTGAGGGAGCAGGCTGAGACCATCCGTGAGGAATTGCTTACCCATCCGGAGATTAGTCAGGTTGAACTCAGCGGTGTGCGGCCATATGAGATAGCCGTTGAGATACCGGAGGAGAATCTTCGACGCTACAACCTGACCATGGGGCAGGTAGCTCAACAGGTAAGGCTGGCTTCCGTTGACCTGCCGGGAGGTACCGTCAAAACCCGGGGTTCGGAGATTCTTCTGCGCACAAAGGGCCGCCGGCATTTTGGGACTGAATATTCCGATATAACCGTGATCGCGAGGCCGGATGGTACCAGGGTAAGACTTGGAGAGATAGCAAAAGTTAAAGATGCTTTTGCCGATACCGGTATGTTTGCCAGGTTTGACGGCAAACCGGCAGCCATGGTAAAGGTCTTCCGGGTGGGGGAGCAGAAACCGATCAGGATATCCGAGGTTGTAAGGAAATATGTGGAGCAGAAGCAACAATCACTGCCCGGTTCGTTGAAGATTGCAACCTGGAACGATACCTCGGAACTGCTGCGCAGCCGCATGAATCTGCTGGAGAAAAACGCCTTGTTCGGTCTGACCCTGGTGATTATTATTCTCGGGCTTTTCCTGGAGATCAGGCTGGCCCTTTGGGTGATGCTTGGTATTCCCGTATCCTTTCTTGGTGCCTTGCTCCTGTTTCCGTACCTGGACGTATCCATAAACATGATATCCCTGTTTGCCTTTATTCTGGCACTGGGAATCCTGGTGGATGATGCCATCATAGTTGGAGAAAATATTTATGATCAGCGTCAGAAGGGCAAGCCCTATCTTCAGGCAGCGATAGACGGTGCACTTGAAGTGGCTGTTCCGGTTACGGTCTCGGTACTGACTACGGTAGCGGCCTTTTTGCCCCTGGTCTTTGTCAGCGGCATGATGGGGAAGTTTATCAGGGTTATACCGCTGGTGGTGATCTCACTGTTGCTGCTGTCACTTATAGAATCCCTTTTTGTGCTGCCGGCCCATCTGGCCATGGGAGGACCCCGTCCGGTGTCGCGCGGCCTGATCGGTGCTATCGACCGGGTACGTACCGGTTTTGGTAAAAGGCTTGACTGGTTTATATCCGTGCCATACCGTCGTTTCCTGAGTCTCTGTCTGAGAAACCGTTATGCCACTGTAGCGGCAGGTATTGCCGTCCTGTTGTTAACCGTGGGAATCGTCAAAGGGGGGATACTCAAGTTCCATTTCATGCCTGTTGTTGACGGTGATGTGATTACCGCCTCATTGAAGATGCCGCCCGGAACACCCATAGAGGAAACTGCCAGGGTGCAAAAACTCCTTGAAGACAAGGCCATGGAAGTAGTGGCTGAGTACGATAAGGAACGTCCCAGGGGTGACTCCATTCTGCGGGATGTCTATGCCGTGGTGGGAGGTACCATGATTGAGGCAGGAAATGTGGGGTCTAGTGTTGATTCCAGAACTCATCTCTCTGATATGGCCCTCTTTTTGAAGCAGAGCGAGGAGCGGGGCATTCCGGCAGTGGAGATTGCAAACCGGTGGCGTGCCAGGGTGGGTGAGGTTCCGGGTGTGGAATCGATTGTATTTACGTCTAATATGGTTCGAATGGGCGCCAATATAGACATACAGCTTGCCCATGAGGATTTTGGTGTCCTTGACATTGCCTCGGAACGGATTAAAGAGGCCCTGGCCCGGTACCCCGGTGTCGGAGATATAAGTGACAATTATTTCAAGGGGAAACGGGAACTCAAACTTCGCCTTACGCCTGAGGCCAGGACCCTCGGGGTTACGGAGGAGGACCTGGGCCGGCAGGTCCGGGGGGCCTTTTACGGAGCCGAGGCACTGAGATTCCAGCGGGGGCGTAATGAGGTCAAGGTCGTTGTCCGGTACCCTGAAAAGGATCGAAAGAGCCTTTGGGACCTGAAGTCAATGAGAATCCGGACCCCGGGTGGAGGGGAGCTTCCTTTGACCAGGGCAGCCTATATTACGGAGGGACGGGGGTTCAGTGAAATCAACCGGACGGACAGGAAACGTGTGATCAATGTCACGGCAAGCGTGGATGATAAGACAGCCAACGCCGAGGAGATACTTTTTAACCTCAAACGGGGCGTTCTCAGGGACCTGGCCAATGATTACCCGGGCCTGACTTTTGATATGGGAGGAGAGGAAAAGGAGCGGATGGAATCCATGGGGAGTATGGTGCAGGGGTTTATGCTTGCCCTGCTCGGCATGTATGCCTTGCTTGCCATACCGTTTAAAAGTTACAGCCAGCCCCTGCTGATAATGGCAGCTATCCCCTTCGGTGTGGTGGGTGCCGTTGCCGGGCACCTGATAATGGGGTTCAATCTGAGCATCCTCAGCATCTTTGGTATCGTTGCCCTTTCCGGGGTTGTCGTCAATGATTCACTCCTTCTGATCGATAAGGTGAACAGGAACCGGCAGGGAGGAGTCGAGCTCTTTCAGGCCGTGGTTGACGGCAGCAAGCGCCGGTTTCGGCCAATCCTGCTGACGTCTTTAACAACCTTCTTCGGACTGACACCCATGATACTGGAGACGAGCGTGCAGGCCCAGTTTCTGATTCCCATGGCCATTAGCCTTGCCTTTGGAATCCTCTTTGCTACGGGGATTACCCTGCTGCTTATCCCTTGTCTTTATCTTGTTCTGGAAGATGTCCGTAAACTCTTCAGACTGCGCACCATT
>CAZXDE010000010.1:0-21948 GCA_964639515.1 uncultured Thermodesulfovibrio sp. | reverse complement strand
ACGCAAAAATGAAGGAAATAGAAAAGGCTATTATGATAGCCATAGGAATAACAATGAAGCTACAAGAATGGTAAGAATATAAGAATGGTATAAGAATGGGGGTCAGACTTAACTATACATTTTATCATCATTCAATATATCCTCAGCAGTAATAAAGGACGCTTTTCCTTTCCTCTCTTTCTCCTCAAACTTCTCAATCATCTCCATATCCAACAGGTTTTCATATAGTTCAAGTATTGATTTTCTTATTAAGGTTGATTTATCAATACCCAGATTGTCGGATAATTCTTTCAAGATTTTTTCTTCCTCTTTATTCAGTCTGACAGATATCACTCCCATCTTTTATATACCTCCTCTCTTTTAGCAATAGAAATAACGTAATAATCTCTATCCTCTATATAAAATATTGCTCTATACTTACCCTTTCGCAAACGATAGTATGCCCTTTTTTCTGATGATTTTAGTTTTTTTATATCAAAGAGTCCGGTATCTTTGGTCATATCCAATGCAATGAAAATATTATTAAACCTTTTAAAGATTTCTTTTGGTAAACTTCCTCTTTTTACAGCCTTTTTAATATCCTTTTCATAGAAGACCATTTATTTATGTTTACATTGTAATACGCTGTTTGTCAAGTTGATTGTAGCTGAACGATTACTCGGGGTTCTCCACCACCACGCTGAAATTCCTTACCCCTGCAAGCCTTACCTCGTCAATCACCTTCATAAGCAGCCCAACACTTGCATTCCTGTCAGCCTTGATACGCAAAGAATTCTCTTCCCTGTCAGTCATTCCCTCCCTTACAGCCTTCTGAAGCCCTTGCAGGCTCACCTCCCTGTCCATAAAGAATATCGTGCCCTCCCTGGTAATAATTACTGTCTTTATTGTTTCACGCTCCGTGGTGGCGGTCTTTGATTGGGGCAGCCTGATCTTTACCGCCGGCTCCCGTATCAGGCTGGAGGTGAGCATGAAGAACAGGAGCAGCAGAAAAACCACATCCACCAAAGGAGCAATGTTCATCATATATGAATGGTTATATCTTTTCCGCTCAAACTCCATCCCTGCACCTCATGTAAAGACTCAAGGTTATCTCCTTCAGGAGAAAGGCTATATCGTCAGCCTGTTTTTCCAGGTAGTGATGCCCTACACTGATCGGGATGGCCACCAGGAGCCCGGCTGCAGTGGTAATAAGGGCCTCCCAGATGCCTCCGGCAAGCATGGACGGATTTACACTTGTAGTCGTTGCTATGACCATGAATGCCTTTATCATCCCGATAACCGTACCTGTGAGTCCCAGAAGCGGCGTGATTGTTGCAATCAGGCCAAGCCAGCTAAGTCCCCGTTCCGTCTCCCTTACCTGCCTTGTGCCAACCACTGACAATTCCTGTTCATCACAGCCCTCTTCCAGCCCTTTGATGATAGGCATTAAAATCAGGGGCTTTGTCTTCAACATCTCGTTCAGGGGGCGTTCGATTGATCTGAAAATTCCCCTGTACTGAATTGCCTTGTTTATAATTATTGCAAGACCTGCAATGGAACACAGCAGTATCGGATACATCAGAAAGCCGCCTTTTAAGATAAAGTCAATCATTCAGCACCTCCATAAACAAAAACTACTCACGTTCTTCAAACTCAAATTTCACATACAACAACGCCTCGGATTTTACGGGCATTCCATTTCTTACAGCCGGGCGGAAAGTAGAGAACCTGACAGCCTTCACCGCCTCACGGTCAAAGCCAAAACCCGCCCTCTCCACAACCAGTGCATCAAGCAACCGTCCTTTCCCATCAATAACAAGCTTGAGGAGCACCCTCCCCTCTTTTCCCATCTTCCTTGCAATCCACGGATACTCTGGAAGCACCCTCTTGACAAATGCCGGACCATCTGCCGAACCAAACTCTGCTATGTCGGGCTTGCCTGACACTCCACCCTGCAATGAATCCCGAGTAATCCCCGAAGGGGCAGGCTCCTGCTCCCCGGCCTCTGCCTGAGCAGACAGTAAGCTCTGAACCGGATGTTCCGGAACCTTTTCAGGTTCTGCAACATCCTGATTTTTTGTCTCCTCTTTTTTCTCAACAGGTTTTACGGCATTTGCTTCTTCATCCTCCGACACCCTGTCAGGTTCCCTGCTTATTGCTACGGTCTTTATTACCTTTTTTTGCTGAACTGTCTTTTCAGTCTTATCCTCTATTCCTGGAGATTTTGGTGTTTCCTTCTTCTCAACACGCTTTTTTGCCGTCCCGGAAACAGCGACCTTACGGGCACCAGCCGAGCTGACGCTGCCGTCAATGATGGAAATCTCTATATTCCCGATGCCCTGCTCTGAAAAGTGAGTTACCGTTGCAGACAACGGAATCGAAAGCAGAAGCATATGAATCAAGACGGATATTATCACACTGTATTTTTGCATCACTAACCTTCTTGTTCCTTCATGATGCCCAACAATGAAAAGCCTCCAACAGCCTTCCAAATACTTCATTTCCTGCCCCCGCTCCACTTCTCCCTGAACCCCATGGCAAAGGACCTGTAAACAAGGTCCAGAAAACTCTCTCTTCCGATTCCCCGGGACTCTCCTGACAGGACGGTTCTGTAGTATTCCAGACGGTGATATTTCCCTGAGAGTGCAGCAGCAATCTGTGCACCATAGGTTGAAAGTATTTCTGGCACACAACTCTTTGGCAGTATCTCCCACTGAATCTTGTCTCTGAGGTGAACTATTGCTGCAACTGCCGCTACTGTAAGCGGGTCGTTGTTTATGGAATTGAAATTCCTGCGGTAAAGTTCAGCCTCTTTTTCTGAAAGATAGCCGGTAATACCTGCACACATGGTGTCCATGCTGAGCCCGAAACGCTCCAGGTGAACACGGGCAAAACATCGGGCCTCCGGAGTGAGCTTGTTTTGCAATGACAGGGTCTTCTTTATTGCCTGAAGGACCGAGCAGCCTATCAGTTCACCGAGTTTGGAGTGCTTGCCCGCCCCCGTGAGGGGTGCACCGGTGTCCAGCCTGGAGGCAATCCCGATCTGGTCTGTCCCTGTTCCCGTGGCAAGCCCATCCGAATAACGGGAGGGAACGGCGAGTTCCTGAAGGGCTGCAGTTTTGGCCTCTGTGGCGGTTATCACTGAACGCACCATTGCAGCGGGTGTCAATTCCCTGTTAATGAACAGCATGGTGTTAATGGTACCGTGGGCTGCCATTGGAGCTGTACCCAGTTTCTCAAACACGCCGTTGCTTTCATATACTGAAGCCGGATCACCGATCCTGCCTGCATTCGTTTCAACTCCCCCTGTGCATACAGCAACCACCTCCAGGTCTCGAAACTTTTCCGACACTATTGCTGCATTATTCATGTTTGCAGCCGTACCAAGGGAAGCGCTCTTTTCAGGTGGAAGCCCATACCGTTCACATATAGACCTCCTGTATCCAGCCGGATCAGAGGTCATCCTCCTGTGTGATTCATGGAAGTGTCCAGCGGGTTCACACGCCTGGTGATTGTAGATATACTCCAGGTCATCCCTGAGTCCACCATCCAGACGGCAGGTGGATATTACCCTGTGGGGAGACAGAAACTTAACATAGATGATCTTCTCCTCCCGGTGAAGCTCGATTGCATCATAGAATCTTTCCAAAAGCATATACTCCTCCATTACAGATATAATCTGGAGATCTCGTAGATCCCCCGTAACCGTGATACATAAAGAATATCCCAGATATAAAGACCATAAAGTATCTTCAGCAGTACAAGTACTGTTGTGCTCAGAAGGACAACAGAGAGGAGCACCTTTTCTCCCTTTCCAAGCTGTCTGCTTTCAGCAGTTGAGCGGGCAGCCGAGGGCTGAAAAGCCCTTGACTGAATTGAGAGTGACAGTATATTCGACCTCCTGTAGCAGTTGATAAAAACAGGACGTATCAGCTTCAGCCAGTTTTTAAGCAGCCTTGCCGGATTGAAAGAGAGCACCCTTGCCCCCCTCATCCGCATGGCAAGAATAACAGTGGCAAACTCGTCCATTATGGCCGGAATAAACCTGATGGCAGTCACTGTCATAAATGCAAGCACATAGGGCACCCTCAATTGAAGCATGCCCGAAAGCATCTTCCCTGTGTCGGTACTCCAGCAGAAGAGAAACCCGAAGGTCATCATAGAGGCGAACCGTAATGACTGGATGGCACCGTAGCGGAACCCTTCACGGTAGATACTTATATCCCCTGTCCACTTACCTATCAGGGGGGTATCCATATTGACAAGGTTTATGAGCACGGTCCGTGGTTCTTCAAAGTAGAAGATGGACTGGGAAAACATCGTTCCCCATACCGTCAATACAACAAGAAAAAGGAGCAGACGCAGCTTTGCCCATTCCACCCGCTCAATTCCTGCCAGTATCCATGAAACAGAAAAAAGAATGATGAGGGGGACCGTATTTTCAAGCATTACCGCATAGACCGAGATGCAGAGAAGGCCAATGATCTTGACCCTGGGGTCGAGCCTGCCGATAATTCCCTGACGTTCCCTCTGCCGGGTAAGGCTGCTGATACCATAGCTCATCTAACCGTCCTCCCATTTCAACCGGTCGCTGAACCGCCAGCCCATAAATGTTGCTGCAAAAGTATAGAGCAGGCTGTTCACTATCAGGGTCATGTATATGTACCAGTCAGCAAAGTAGAGTCGGAAGAGCACCATATGCAGGTAGAGCCCGGTCAGGGTTATAAATGCATCGGCAACACACAGATAGAGCGCCAGATAAAAGACAGACGGTGTATTCCAGCGGAAATTTCCTCCTTTGCGCGTCAGGCCCGACATGTAGAAGGCAGCCTCCTTCACAACTATGCCGGTACCTGTAAAGAGTATGTCCGTCAGTTGAAACCCGCCAAACATTATGCCGTTGAGCATATAGCGGACAAGGGTCGCAAATGTGACAGTACCGGGTCTCGGGATCGACCTGACGAGAGAGACAAGGAGTGTCCAGTAAAGCAACTCTGAAAAAAAACCTGTAACAAAGGCGCTGAATGGACCGAGCAGTGCCGAGACAAGATTTCCGAATATCCTGACAGGCAGGGTTGAGACCACAAAGGTCATTGCCCCGTAGAGTGAGATAATCACCAGCCACCTGACCTTCATACCCGCCACAATATTTTTAAACCTGAGGACAAAGACCAGCGTGGCAGTCAGACTCAGAAATACTGCAAAGAGTGTAAAAGACCAAGCAGTCAGGTTCATGGATGTGACATAGAGGGGGAACTCATATTCTGCAACAGGGAGGACCGAACCCATAGGGATAAGCTTTACCACCCTGCGGTACTCTCCGGGCAGGGGGTCGGAGGTTAAATAAACAGGCATCACCACACGTGTCTTTTCCCCGGGCAACAGCATTGCCGTTACAGTGACGGCCGTCTCCTTTGTCCCGCCGGTCAGCAGGTCCGGCGGTCTGAATGCCTCAGGCGTGACATCACGGTCTTTATAATAGATACCGGAGTTGACGAGCAATGCAATACTGCCGGTCCCGGTGTTTTCCAGGACAAGGCTCTGATATGTAAAGGGATGATTGTAGTCAATATACTTTGGCTCAACCCCGAAAAAACGTCCGAGTTTCCGAAATACAGCGGGCTGTATGTATAGCGTGTCTTCTGCATACCGCCTGAGGGCAATACCGCGAATACCTACAGGTATTGATGTCTTTACAAGCCTTATTGTATCCCCTGCTGATTCCTGTTTAACGACCTTGATGGTCACATCCCTGCTGAAGAAAGACTCCTTGTCTCCAGCTCCTTTCAAGGTAATGCCTGCATGAAGACGATATTTTCCTTCCCCCGGCACCTGTATGCTGAAGGGCATATAAAACCTCTCATAAGCAACGGAAAGGGTTGTTCTGAAGTATATTACGGTCTCTTTTTTCCCATAAACGACTCTCGTGTCCCGGTTTTGCGGAAAAGCTGCAACCTTTATCCCGGCAGGGATGGTGACTCTGCCGGTAACAAGGCTCTCATCCTGCTGATAGATGGTAACGATAACGGCGCAGGTCAGTTCATTATTCTCAACTGCCGTGCTTAAAGCCTGCATCTCCTTCTCAAATACCATGCCACCAGCCTGTTCAGCCATTGAGGTGAACGGGGCTGAAAACTGGACAGCAACAGCATAGTCATTATCCGGGGCCTTCCCTTTCAGTTCTAAAATTCCCTGACTGCTGACGATCCTGAAGCTATAGGTTGTGTTTCTCTTCCAGTCAAAGACAACCCAGAGGTTCTCTTTCTTTATGTCATTAAGGGGTTGGGACAAGATCAGGCCGTCGGGACCCTGAATCTCGATAGACTTAAGCCTCAGCGGAGAGCTGAAAAACAGCCATGCGCCATCAGGGACAAACTTCACATCTGCGTCCTGCACGGTCTCCTGTGGTGTAAGCAGATACCATACAGTAACGCCGGTACCTGCAAGTAATATAATAATTATGATAGTCTTTTTAACCATACTCATCAGTGAATTATATGAACCCGGTACCTTCCCTTATTCGTGCCCTTTTCATCTGTAAACGGCACCTCCACGAGCGCTATATACCTGCCGTCTGCTGATATGTCAGCCATGAAAAAGACCGGGCCTTCCGTGGGATAAGGATAGATGAGTTTATCCATACCTGATCCCTTCCTTGCTGTATCAAAGAGAGTGGCCCCAAAAAAGGATGTCATACCGCCCCTGCGGGAGCCGGCCATTCCTGCAACGGCATTAACAGTAAATAGCCACCTGCCGTCCCCGGAGAGATAAATGCCCTGCATGGAGCCGTAGGACTTCCATTTCCATTTCAGCCTGCCGTCAAAACCAAAGGCATAAAACTGGTTAGCCGCGGGATGGGGCGCGGGCTTCTGCACCTTGCCTTTTACCGCACCTGAAGGAATGGAGGTCCCGGGCAGGACAAAGTAGACAGCATCAGTACCGACCCTGGCATAGCTTATGCCGGATGAGACAGGTATATCCCCGATCAGGACAGGTGTACCGATCTCCCTTATCCACACGGGACTGTTCTGTGGAAAGCTCCTTCCCTCTACCTTTACAGCCTTCTCTGTATCGAAGAACATTCCCCTGCCGTCATTGAGCCCGATTGCCGCATACCCGCCATCCCTGGAGAGGGCGACCCCCTGCCAGGCACTGGCTGTTTCGTAATACGGTCTCAGTGGCGGCACCCTGTACTCCCATAAAACCTCTCCTGTCCTGCCATTGAGGCAATAGAGTGCGCCGTTTCCGTACAGGGAATCAGTACGCTCAGGTGGACGCCATGTTGACGTAAGAAGAAGGAGCTTCTCCCCCCTGGCTGAGATGTCAAACCATGTAAGACTATAGGGAAGCGGTCTGTCTACAGGCCACCGCCATTTTATCCTGCCGGTCCTGCCGTCAAACCGGTAGACCATGCACCTGTAAAGCCTCCTGCCTTCTCTGTTCCATCCATGTGTGCCGACCACAACCACATCACCACCGGGAAGCACCTTCAACTGGTAGACACCCGGAAACCTGTATATCGCATAACGGTCATTTTCCCTCTCAGGCCTTGATGTCTCAATGTCGTCAGCCAGGCGGTACTTCCATATTTCCTTGCCTGTCATTGCATCAAGACAGTAAAGATACCCGTCAGGTGACTGCTCTCCCACATACAGCACCCGTTGTCCGTCTATCTCTCCCCATCCAATACGCTTCACCATGCCCTCAGCGATCTTCTGTGAGAAGACGACTTTACCGGTCCTCACCTCAACAACCCTGAGATAGCCGTGAAAACTGCCGATTGCAAGGTATTTATTGTCTTTCGAGAATTTCACGAATGTATCAGGGGCTGTCCCCTCGTCAATGCTGAAGGGAATGACCTTTTCCAGGTCCACCCTCTGAATAAGCATAGAGGAAGGCTTGACCGGTGCAGTAACCTCCCTTACAAACCGTGCATCCCTGTTACGGACCTCCACGCTGTATTTCTCCCCGGGGCTCCATTGAAGGGGAAGGAGTAGTTTCTTGTCTGCAAAAAGCACTGCTTCTTCATCCCCTTCGCCCTTCTGCCACCTAAAAACCTCTCTCCCTCTTGAGCGGACTGTAACCATCTTAAGCCCGCTCAGCTCCACAGCAAGTCCGTCACGGACAAAATATACTTGTACCCCAACCTGATCATCCCTTGTGCATCCCTGAATAAGGATAAGCAGTATCAGCAAAAAGAAAAAAAGACTCAAGCGCCTGAATTCTGACAGATGCAGGGATGTAGGGTTTGAACGGTTTAAATTTCGCATTAAATTCACCTGGATGGTGAGTTGCGAAATTTCCTCGGAGACGGACACGATGTCCGTCGAGAATGAGTGAATGCCCTGCATCCCTGCATCTGTCAGTGGCTCTCCAGGCATATCACGCATCCGTCCTCTCCTCTATGTCCCCCTCCACATCAAGATACACATCCTCAAGCCTCTTTTTCATCTCCTCCGAGGCATTCCACATCCCGCGGCTCGCTGCTTCAAGGAGACGCTCGGCAATATTCTGCAGGGCATAGGGATTAACCTCTTTAAACCACTCCTGCATCTTTTCATCAAGTGCGTACTTTTCTGACAGGGCATCATACATCCAGTCCTCCATAACATCAGAGGTGGCATCCCAGTGGAATGAGATATCCACAGCCCTTGAGAGGTCTCCGGCACCCTTGTACCCGTGACGCATGAGACCCTCCATCCACTTGGGATTGAGAATCCGAGAGCGGAAGATATGTTTTGTCTCCTCCTGAAGGCTCCTGTACCTGACACGATCAGGATCAGATGCATCCCCTGAATATGCCTTTGGATAATTACCGGACACGGTCTTCACTGCTGCCACAAAACCTCCAAAGTAGGCATTAAAATCGTCAGAGGAGAGCAGGTCATACTCCCGTGAATCCTCGTTTTTCACTACAAGGCTGATATCTGAAAGCCTCCTGCGGAACACATCTCTCCTGTCTTCCCCATAAACCCCTTTACCGTATGCATATCCACCCCACGTAATATAGACCTCCCCCAGGTCCTCGCTCTTCTCCCATGCCTTTGCGTCAATAGCTGCCGGGATTCCCGCACCATAGACACCAGGGGGATCGCTGAAGATACGGAATGATGCTTCACGCAAGGCCTCTTCAGGGTCAATGCCGCGTTTAACAAGCTCTTCAGCCTCTGCCAACACGTGTTTTCTCAAAAAATTCTTCCCAACAGGCTCATTGAGGGCAGTCACCATTGCCACGGCCTCATCCAGGAGTTCCATCAGGTTGGGAAACGAATCCCTGAAAAAACCTGACGTCCTGAAAGTCACATCCACGCGCGGAAACTTCAATTCCCCGACAGGGATAACCTCAAGCCCCTCGATACGCCCGTTCCTGCTGTTCCACACCGGCTTCACACCCATAAGGTAGAAAGCCTCTGCAATGTCCTCACCCATTGTACGCATTGTGGGGCTGCCCCATATAACCATGCCGATGCTTTCAGGAGGCTTGCCGGTCTCATGCGTATGTCTTTCAACAAGTGCATCTCCAAGGGCCTTCCCGGTGGTCCAGGCAGTGGGAGATGGAATCCTGAAGGGGTCAACAGAGAAGAAATTCCTTCCTGTGGGCAGGATGTCCACCATACCGCGTGTGGGTGCACCGCTGCCGCCGGGAAGGACATGCCTGCCTGAAAGGGCGGCAGCCACTGAATCTATCTCCTCGGTGGTCTGTTCCAGTTTTGGCAGTACGATATCCCTTATAAACTCCACCACTCTACGCACCTCCGGGCCTTCATCCGCAATCAGGGGCTCGCTGCCCTCTATCACAACCCTCACCATCTCAAGGGCAGTTCTGTGGATCTCTGTTATTGCAACGGCATTTGTGGGGTACCGGCCTGTCGGGTCTGCCTGTCCCCTGTATTGAAGGAGATTGTCATAATCGTATCCCCACTGCCTTGCAATCGCCTCCCTCAGGGATGGTACATCCCCGTTTTTGATCCGCACCAGTTGTGTAACAAGCTCTGCAAGTCCTTCTCCCTCCGGCACGATGCCCATTACGTGGAGGCCGTCATTGATGGCAGTGTCCGCAACCTCGGAAAGATAGGAATGCAGCCTCTCCACAAAGCCGTCAAAGTCTGAAAATGCCTCAACCTCAGAAACCTCTATATCCGAGTGAAGATTGTGTTTTGCTGCCAGTTGCCATATCTCCTTCTGAAGTACAGGCAGTCTTGCAGGATTCATTGACTTTGTCTGGATGTACTCAAGGATTTTTGTATCCACCTCTGCCAGCTCCTCATACCTGTCGGCATTGGTCATAACAGGGATAAGGTGGTCAACCACACAGGCATAGGAGCGGCGCTTTGCCTGGGTGCCCTCTCCGGGGTCATTGATGATATAGGGATAGATATTCGGCAGGTCCATAATGGAAATGTCGGGATAACACTCCTCAGAAAGCGCCAGTGACTTGCCGGGCAGCCACTCAAGGGAGCCGTGCTTACCGATATGCAGTACTGCATCCGCCTTAAAAACATCCCTTATCCACCTGTAATGGAATATATAGTGATGGCTTGGTGCAAGATGCGGGTCGTGAATCTTTTCAGGCTGCTCAACAAAGCCCCTTGGCGGCTGAATGCCTATGTATACATTGCCGTTGATAATCCCGTTGACCATAACCTCGTCTTCATGGACAAAGAGCTCGCCCGGGATGTCTCCCCAGTCCTTAAGCATGTGTCTCTGGTTCTTCTCCGGAAGACCTTCGTGCCATGCACTGTATTGAGCAGGCCCGATACGGTCAGCCGCCTTCCGCGCCATCCCCTCGGGGGTGAGCCACCTCCTGTCAGCAGTAACCCCGTCAAGTATCTCATGCGCAAGGTCATCACCTGATTCATACTCCCGTTCAATTGAATACCCCTCCTGCTTCAGCCTGTCGAGAATATTTTTCACGCTCTTAAAGGAGTCAAGCCCTGCGGCGCATCCTATGCGGTCATTGCGCGGTGGATAGTTATGAAAGATTACAGCCACCCTCTTTTCAGTATTCGCCTTTATTCTGAGCATTGCCCATTTCCCTGCAAGGCTCACGATCTTCTCTATCCGCTCCTCAACAGGCATATTCCTCAGCAGCGTTGCCCCTGTAAGCAGATCCTGTTCCGCCACATCCCTTGTTGAGACAGGCACGGTAATAAGGATACCGTCAAACTCCGGCTGTGCTGCGCTTATGCAGACATCCAGGGGTGTAGCCCCCTGTTCGGTCTCTTTCCAGTCCCTGTGGGTCGTAAAGAGTGTAATCGCCTGCAGAACCGGCACCCCGATCTTTTCATAAACCCCGGCAAACTTCGGGAGGGTAAGCCTCATTGAAAAGACCATACAGCTCAGGAGCACATGGATAATGGTCTTCCCGTCCACCTGAAAAAAATTCTCCGCAACCCACTCCGGGTCCCTGTTATTCAAAATCCTGTCCGGAAACCTGTTATAAAAGCATGCAATGGGAAAGCCCCCCTGCCTTTCTATCTCTTTGACAAGGCTGTCAACAAACGCCAGGTTGCCATCCACGTAATAACCCTGATAAAACCACATGCCTATTATGGGAGTCTTTTTATCTTCAAGCTCTCTCAGGGAGGTGCCCTGTGAGTTTATGTATTCGTTAAGTGTCAGGGAGACCCCTGTACGCATGTGATAGATTCCCTCACAGGGCATCTTCCGCGGCGGATCATAAGGAGTATCCTCTCCAGAGAATCTTTTTATCAGACTCCTTAGGAGATTTGTCCAGTTCTCCCTGCCGCCGAACTTGATAAAGCGCACCATCTCATCAAAGAAATCACTGCCGTATTCTGTGGAGTACTGTGCAGAGAGTGACATCTCGTCTTCATCTCCGGGCTGAATGAAGACAAATGCATTCCGGGATTCTTCAATCAGCCGGTCAAAAAACCTGAATGATTTTCTGCCTCCATGGAGTATCACGATTACACAGTCTGCTGTCTGAAGGTGATGAGTAAAACGATCCATCATCTTTGAGTCAAAAAGGTCATCACTGGTCCGTGCCTGCACCTCCATACGTCCGGGATACTCCTCTTCTATCCGGCGAAATGCGCTGGTCATACTTATCATCCCGGTGCCTGTGGCATTAAATACAACTGTCTTTATCTTTTTCATTCCTCAATCCTCCTGCTGATTTCCTTGCGCATATGGCATTCAACATCACAGATACCCCTTATATTGCCCGTGTGGGAAAGCCTGCGTGAGGGGCAACCGCCCCGGCAGACTGAGCCTGTCTCACACTGCACGCATCTCTGAGGAAAAAGCCCGGACTGCACGAGCCCGTCAAGTTGCGGGGTATCATTATCCCACACAGACCCTGCCCTGTATTTATCCATCCTTACAAGGGAGGCGCATGGGTAGAGGCTTCCATCAGGAGTCACGGCAGCAGCTTCCCCTGCAGCCCCATAACAGTAAGGCTTAATCTCTCTGTCGTTTCTACGCCTGAAGGCCTGTTCGATCTCCCGGACCTTCAGTGGTGTGTAACGCCGTTCATTTATAAAGGCAAGTACATCAAACATCTCGCTCACCATGCCGGCAATCTGGCCCCTTTGAGGTATAAGTTCCCTGCCCGAAGCCCGGCCAATCGGCCGCAGAATATCAAGGTTTATCATCCTCACACAGGAGAACCCGGCACAAAAGAGGAGAAACTGAAGGAATTTGCCGATATTCTCCCTGGTCAGCACTACTGTAATGTTTACACCAACTCCCAACTCATCCATCATCCTGAGGGCATTGAGCACATCTTCACTCCGCCCCCTCAAACTGTCGTTCACCTCCGGAACACCATCAAGGCTGATGCCCAACCCTACCCGCTGAGTCACCAGATAGGAGATTTTCTCTCTGTCAAGGAGTATTGCGTTGGTCTGAAGGGCAAAACGTAGTTTGCTGTTTACAGAATAGCCGTACTCAACGATATCCTTTATCAGATCAAATCTGAGGAGGGGCTCACCTCCCGAGAGCTCCACGGTAGCTGCATTGCCGGATGCAAGTGTGTCAATGGCCCTGAATGCGTTTTCCCGCGGCATGTCCATCCCGGTGCCAACAGCATCGACATAACAGTAACAACAGCGAAGGTTACACCTCTCGGTAAGCAGCAACACGAGAAAACCTACACCCTTAGCCGGCATATCCTCCCTCTCTTCGGCCCTTCCCAATCTCCTCAAATGGCTGCCTGCGCATACGGTGAGGCAGGGCAAGCCCTGCAGCAACCTCAATATCCTCATCCATAACATGGGTGCGTCCATGCCAGGCTGCCAATGTCTTTGCCGTCTTCAGGGTGATTATATCCCCCCTGTGACCATCAACCCCCGCCTCCATACAGCGGGTTGCAATACTGAAGAGTTTTTCCCTCTCGATCTTCACTTCCGGATACAGCTTTATCGCTGACTCAATCCGCTCTGCTGTCCTTGCAGACTCCTCCTTCCACTGCAGGCAGAAGACCTCCGGCTCGTCTTCAAAGGCGATCCGCCTCTCCATTACCTCCACCCGCTCTGCATGGTTCCGGCTGCCTTCAATGCTGACGCAGAGACCGAATCTGTCGAGAAGCTGTGGCCTCAATTCCCCTTCTTCGGGGTTCATTGTGCCAACGAGCGTAAACCGGGCAGGATGACTGAAAGAAACCCCCTCACGCTCCACTGTATTTACTCCCATGGCAGCAGCATCCAGGAGCACGTCCACTACATGGTCGTCAAGCAGGTTAATCTCATCCACATAGAGAATTCCCCTGTGGGCTGCTGCAAGGATGCCCGGTTCAAATCTCTTTTTTCCCTTGCTCAGGGCATGCTCGATATCCATGGTCCCGACAACACGGTCCTCTGTAGCTGAAACAGGCAGCTCCACCACCCTTACCTTCCGCCTTACAACATCAATGCCGTTTCCATTAAATATCTCTTCAGCGCAGACCCTGTTGTCACAATCCCGGCAGACCCCCGGGTCTCCAGCCCGGGACATCTTGTAAGGACAACCCTTTACCACATCGATCAGCGGAAGTATGTCCGCCAGTGCCCTGACTGCTGTTGATTTTGCCGTGCCCTTCTCTCCCCTGACAAGTACTCCGGCAATATGGGGATTGATGATATTAAGGATAAGGGCCAGTTTCATCTCATCCTGACCCACAATTGCATTAAACGGATACATGGTTCTTCCGGTCATCAGATATTCCTCCTGACTATATTTACAATGTCGCCTGCCATAAGGTCATTAAAGCTGAAATGCTCTGCCCCCAGCGCTGCGGCAAGCCTTGCGGCAAGTCCGAACCTCACCACTGCCTTTTCTTCCGTATCTATCACGATAAATTTTATCCGCTTCTCCCTTGACATCTCTCCGGCTATCCGCAGCACTTCGTCCTGCGGAGAAAGACGGTTGTCAATGGATACATTGGCCCTGCCGTCTGTAACGATTATTGCTATGGGGCGGGAGGAAGTCTCCTTCACAAGATGCACCCCGAGCAGGTTAAAACCCTTGAGAAGCCCTTCTGACAAGGGAGTGCGCCCCCCCACCGGCATCTCGCCGAGGTGTCTTACTGCAAGTTCGACAGACGAAGTGGGCGGCAGGTTGACCACGGCCTTTCGCTGCCTGAAGGTCACCATCGCCACCTTGTCTCTCTTCTGGTAGGCATCAAGCAGGAGGGAGAGGATTGCTCCCTTGGTCGCAATCATGCGTGCCTTTGCCCCCATTGAGCCGCTGGCATCAACCATAAAGATAAGGAAATTTCCCACCCTCTTCTCCCTTATCTTTCTTCGTATATCATCCTTGCGTACGGATATGGCCATTCCGCTCTCTTTTTTCCTGCCCCACTGGTGCGGAGCAGCAGCCCTGATAGTCGCATCAATGGCTATATCAGGATATTTATCACTGTAAATGCTCTTCACATACCTGCCGGTCTTCTGCGTTGTCCTGGTCCTCGTACGCCTGCCCGAACCACGGCGTACAAGGCGGTCCTTCTCCTGCGTAATACCCTTCACCCTGAATGTACTGCCTGGCTCAAATACCTGTTCAGTAGCCCCTGACGGCTCATCATTTTCAGAGGACGATTCAGGATCAGGAAGTCCCCTCTGAAAATCCTCTTCAATGTCATCCCTGCCATCCCTTTCTCCGCCTCTGTCCTCTCCATTTTCACGGGGCTGATTCTTTATGTCATTGCTGTCAGCAGACCCGTTTTGCCCTTGCTCCTTCTGATCATCCCTGTCACCGGAATCATCATGGTTATCAGGATCATCATGGCCGGGTGGTGGTGGCGGAGGGGGGAGGGCATCCCTTCTGCGGTGCAGTATTGCCATGCCGGCCACCCGGTTTATGTCACTGACCGTTACAGCGGAGCGGCCCTCATAGGCGGCAAGAGCCCTGGCTGCATATTTGATAGCCATGTCCGCCCTGTGACCTGCAACGTTGTTTTGCAGGCATATTTCAGAGACAAGGCCAAGGAGCCGTTGAGGAAAGACCACTTCTTTAATTCTTTCCCCTGCACTTCTGATCCGTTCTGCAATCCCTTTATCCTCACTGAGATAACGGGCTGCAAACTCCACGGGATTGTTGTCATAGCTGTCCCTCATCTCCATAAGCCGGACCCTGCCGTCAATATCCCCCTCCCCGCTAATCTCAACACAGAGGCCAAAGCGGTCGAGCAACTGAGGACGGAGGGCCCCTTCTTCAGGGTTCATGGTGCCGGCAAGAATAAAGCGTGAGGGATGAAGATATGAAAGTCCCTCACGTTCCACAACATTTATACCGCTTGAGACAGTATCGAGGATTATATCCACTAAATGGTCATCCAGGAGATTCACCTCATCTATGTAGAGGATTCCCCTGTTTACCCTGGCAAGGAGTCCCGGCTGAAAACGCCTTTGCCCCTTTCTCATGGCAAATTCAATGTCCAGGCTGCCGGTAACCATCTCCTCAGTTGCATTCAGCGGCAGGGTAACAAGGGGAACCTTGATATATCCGCTTTCAGGATAATTTCCAGCCCTGATCTTCCCTGCACACTGAGGACAGGCCTGTAACGGGCTGTCAGGATCACAGAGACAGGGACATCCCCAGACGACCTTTATCTCAGGTAAAAGCCCCCTTAATGCCCTGACTGCCGTTGATTTGGCTGTTCCCTTCTCGCCCCTGATGAGCACACCGCCGATGCGGGGCTCTATTGCATTGAGGATAAGGGCGAGTTTCATCTCCTCCTGTCCCATTATCGCGGAAAAGGGATAAAGATAATCCTCTGTCTGAGTCCTGTTGTTATGAAATTCCATTCACCACTCCTATAAATTCCTCAACTGTGAGTGCAGGCGGGTAAATTCCGCTTTTCCTTGAAAGCACGAAGGACAACGAAGGCAGAAGTCCTGCCTCTTTAAGGACCTCTTCATTACCAAGCACCTCCCTGACCGGACCATCAGCAACTATACAGCCTTCTTTCATAAGTAATGCCCTGTTTGCAAAGCGTACTGCCGTCTCAAAATCATGCGTGCAGAAGAGCACAGCCTCTATCCCGGATTCATTTCTGATTGTCCGGATCAGGTTGCATATATTCTCCTCGTTCTGCCCTGTCGTCGGCTCATCCAGCAGCAGCAGCCGCGGATCCATGGCAAGCACCGCCCCTATCACCACCCTGAGACGCTGTCCTTTTGAGAGGGCATGCGGGGGTATCCTTTCCAGGCCTTCAAGCCGGAGCATACCGACAAGGGACCTGTTTCTTTCCATGCGCACCACTTTATCAACACCAAGATTCTTCTGGCTGAATTCCAGTTCAGCCCACACACTGTCTTCAAATAACTGGAGATCAGGATTCTGAAAGACCATGCCTACCCTGCCCGTACTTCCATGCCAGCGTCCCTTGAGACTGCCCAGTCCATTCATGTCAGCACTGCCTGATGTTGGCTGGTTCAGTCCTGACAGTATACTCAGGAGCGTTGACTTGCCTGAACCGTTCTGCCCCATGATCGCAATTATGTCCCCGCTGTAAATCTCAAGAGAGACCCCTTTTAAGGAGGGCTCCTTTGCCCCCGGGTAGGCAAAGGAGATATCCCTGAGAGAGGCAACACGTCTTTTTTCACCACCGTTGTTTTCTGCAGGACCCTTATACCTGAAACCCTGTTTTGAGGGTTTGAGTTTAATGACTTCATCAATCAGATTCCCGGTCCACTCACTCGCCCATTCGTGGCAGACAGCACCTGCAATCTGAACGGCATCAGGCACCTTAAGGCCAAGGGTTTTAAAAACTCCTGTATGGGCAGGCAGGTCTTTCCTGTCAATATCAAGGACGATCCTTCCCTGGTCCATCACCATTATACGGTCGACAATCCCTATCACATCATTAACCCTGTGCTCCACCAGGACAATGGTTATCCCCCTTTGCTTGAGGTCATCGAGACACCTGACTATCTCGGCAGTCCCGGCAGGGTCAAGCTGGCTCACCGGCTCATCAAGCACCAGCACCACCGGCCCCATGGCAAGCTGCGAGGCAATGGCAACACGCTGCTTCTGACCACCGGAGAGTCTTGCGGTCTGTCTTTCTTCAAATCCCTCAAGACCGACCAGGGCCAGGGCCTCCCCCACTCTTTTCGTGATCTCTGCAGGGGGGAGACCGAGGTTTTCAGGGCCGAATGATATCTCATCCCTCACTGTATTACAGAAGAGCTGATCATCAGGACTCTGAAATACCATCCCCACATACTGCGAGATATACGGCAGGGACGAAGTGCGGGTCTCTATTCCGTTGACAACCACAAGGCCCCGCATCCCGCCTGCACTCTCATGAGGGATTATCCCGCCCAGCATCTTCAGGAGCGTACTCTTGCCGCAACCTGTACGGCCTGTGACAAGCACACACTGCCCCTTGGGCACAGAGAGGGAGACCTCCTGCACCGACAGGTCGCTGCGGCCGGCATATTTAAAGGAGACGTTTTTAAAGATTATCATCTGTTTATTGCTAAAACCTCCATTCAATGCCCGTAACGGCATAGACACCCGGCTGTTCATAGCCGAGCCCCTCCTCGATCTTTTCATTGAAGAGGTTCTCGACCCTTCCGTAAACAGTCCAGTCTTTGGCAACCTCAGCCCTGACAGCCACATCAGTCCTGAAATAGGCTTTCATCTCCTTGTCACCGCGCCACCTGAGCCGTGGGCCTGCATAGTAACCGTGGATATTAAAATAAAGATCCTTAATCTCATATGCGAGACCGAGATTAAATTTGTTTCGGGCAATCTGCACGGTCCTGAAAGTCTCTCCGTCTTTTTCGGATTCAGAATCGGTATATGTATAGTTTCCACTGAACGTAAGAGAATCATTTATCTCATAGGACAAGGCAACTTCAACACCCCTTGAAGTTGCCTTGTCCCGGTTGTCATACATACCCCTGATCGTTGGATCAGGATTAATTCCATAAATAAAAGCTATTACATTATCTAAAGTGGTGTGCCAGTAGCTGCCTTCAAACCTGAGCCTTTTCTCTAACAGGGTCTGCCTGACACCAAACTCGTAAGTCTTTCCTTCCTCAGGCTCGAGATCCCTGTTCCCATATTTGGGATCATAGAGGTTGAAAAATGTAGGGGCCTTGAAACTCGTTCCGTAATTTGAATAAAGGGCGGTTCCGGTTGCCTGGAATGTATAGTTTATACCCGCCTTTCCCGTCAGATAATTACCGAATTCATCATGATGGTCATTTCGCAAGCCACCGGACAATACAAGATTTCCGTCAAGCATCAGAATCTGATCATTCAGGTAAACGGAATAATTATCCAAGTCCTTGTTTATCTCACCATACTTGCCCCATTTTCTTCCTTCCTGCCTCTGGAACTCTGTACCGGCAAGGAGTGTGTTAAACATACCGGAACCGAACCCCTCGTCCCATATAAAGTTATAGTCTGCAAGATAGTTAATATCCTGGTAATAATATGGTTTTCCATCACCCCTGTCATACACCGGAACAATATCTCCCTTGTTATAATAATTCACATAGTTGAGTGTGAAATTATCAACCGGGGCTACAACACTTCCCAGGTAACCGTCATCCTTGTCCAATCCCTCTTTCTTGTGCTTGTAATAGCCGAGTGTGAGTGTCTGTTTCAGATTATCTCTGATCTTGTGGTCCAGTTTAATGCTTCCATTGTAATAATTCGATGCAGACATTGAATGGGGATCAGGTAACTGAAACGCCCACCAGGGTGTCGAAGGTGAATCCTCGGCATAGGACTCGCGAAGTTCAGCATAGTTGAATTCAGCGTCGGTATACATAAATGAACTCTGAATATTTAATGAATCACTGAACCTGTATCCAAGGTTCATATTTGAGGAGAGGTCTTTAAAGTATTCGTATTTATGTACACCGCCACTGTCAGTGTAACCGGTATACAACGAGTAACTCAGTTGACCGGCAGTTCCACTAAGGGAGGCAAAGCCCTTCCTCCAGTTCAGAGACCCTGCTTCACCACCAAGCATTCTTTCCGGTTTCCTTGTACCCTTTTTTGTCGTAATGACAATAACACCTGCCGTAGTGTTTGAACCATAAATGGCGGCCTGAGGGCCTCTCAGAATTTCGATTTTCTCGATCATCCTGGGATCAATCTGACCCAGGAGGTTGCTGACGCCACCACTCATTGCCTCATTCACTTTTACGCCGTCAATAACGACCAGAAAATGTCCCTGGCCGAATCCCCTCAATTTTGGATAGTTGAACTGGCCGGGTCCGCCTGCCTGTTTGAATTCAATACCCGGCACAGATCTCAGGATTTCAGTAAAATCAGTTAAATTCTTCTCTTCTATCTCTTTAGCCGTTATTACTGTTACGGAATCCGTCAGATTTTCAATCTTTTTTTCTATCTTTGTACCTGTAACAACAACCTCCTCCAAACTGGCAGGATTGTCTACTTCCTGATCTGCTTCATCTGCTAAAACAGGGGTTACAAATGATAAAGCGCAGACTACAAATAAAATATGAAACAAGAAACGTGTTGTTTTCATCTCTCTTTCTTCCTCCCTTGTAAGAAATTTCTTTAAATCTTCTTCTTATGACCTGCAAAATAGATTCAAAATCATCCGTCTAAAATGTTATTTCGTAACCAACCTTGATCAGTCGCCCGAGGTCATAATAGGCGTACTGATTGGTGGCGGTAGCCGTCATGTCACCTGAAATCTGAACCTTTTCGTCAAAAACATTATCTACAGCAAATGTCAGATAGCCTTTAAACAGCATGTATTTACTGTAAAAATCGAGAGTGGATGTATTATCAAGTCCTCTTTCCCTACTGCGTAGTATGCTACAGTTAAAATTCATAAGCATCTCTTTGGTCTGATAAGAAAGTCCCAAGTTGGTCTGAAACTTGGGACCGGCCTGAAACTCTTCACCTGATGTGTCCTCAGCTGTTGGATCAGCCCAATATCCCGCAAGGTCCATGAAAACATTTTGCAGAAAGCTGTATTGATTGACAAAAGGGGAGAACGTTGCATCCCATTCTATGCCAAGGGTCTGGAAATTTCCGGCATTAAAATAGGTCAGAGGATACCCCTGAGAGCTGTCAATTGTGATCTTATCCTTGTAATCCATGGAAAAAGCCGCCAGTTGCAGCCTGGTAAAACGGTCGTCATACTTGATACCGGCCTCATATGTCCAGCCTTCTTCGGGATCGAGGTCAGGATTGCCTACCAGAAAAGAACTGCTGTAGTAGAGGTTATTAAATGTTGGGGTACGGAATGCCTTGCCGGCATTGGCAAAAAGGTTCAATGCGTTTGATGCCTTGAAGTTCAGACCAGCGCTGGGAAGAAAACGATTGCAGTCTTTACTGCCCGACTCCGCATCAATAAACTGCTCTCTGCCCCCTATGGTGATTGTAAGGCGTTCAAGGAATTCTTTTTTGATTTGAAAAAATGCGGCATAATCATTCCGGGACTGCTTTCCATACTTGTTATTGTAATCCGCAGCATGATAGACATAATCTGCACCAGCGGAGAGTTCAATCCCTGAAAGATCAATCTTAAAGTTGCCTTCAGTTCCATAGTTGTAATTCTTGTTGCTGTCATCAGGCTTCGATATGCTGGTATATTCATTGCGGTCCATTCTGTCATAGCTTAAAAATGCCTTGAGTTTAATGTTGTTCTTCTCATAACGGAGATCCGAAAAATGCTTGTACTGTTTCTGGTCCGTACCCTTAAAAGGAGTTGCTGTATCAAATATTTTTTTAAAACCCGTCTCATTATAAGAACCCAGGTAATCTAAGTAGAGGTTTTTGAGTGGCGTTGCGTTGAGATTCAAGGAATATTGGTCGGTATCATCGGTGTCATACCGGTATCCCCTTGAAAAGTTGCGTGAGATCTCTTCGATCCCGTTCAAATGTGAGTAATTGATGCCCAGGTTCAGCAGGGGACCCATATAGCTTATGCCATGCTTCTGATATCCTTTTGAACCGAATTCCGTGTAAGCTTTTGCCGACGCCTTTGGAACGTTCTTTTTCGTAATAATATTAATGACCCCAGTCATGGCGTCTGCACCGTACAGGGCAGATGCCGCTCCTTTCAGCACCTCTACCCGTTCAATCTGGTCAATCGGGATCATGTTCAAATCATAGGAATGTCCTGCCGAACCCTGAACCGGGGAACCATTTATCAGGATAAGTTCTCCGTTTTCGATACCTCTGATGAACAGCGTACTGTTCATTCCTCCATGGCTTATCCCCAGAGGAGCAAATGCCTTGTAAGCAAGCCCCCCTTTGCGCTTCAGTGCGTCCACAAGGTTATTGGCCCCGGTCTCTTTTAATTCTTCAGATGAAAATACGCTGACAAAGCGCACACTTTCTTTCTCCGAAACCGGAAACTTTTCAGCAGTAACAACGAGCTCTTTTAAAGTTGTTGCGTTATCACCTGCTGACGCAGGTGTGACCAAGGATAAAATACAGAGGGTAAGCAAAACAGGATACAAAAAATGCGTTGCTTGTCGAGTAGACATAATATGATTCCTCCTATGTTTCGTTCATTGTCTTAAC